>NZ_JAGTJY010000086.1:0-24579 GCF_018195695.1 Achromobacter sp. Marseille-Q0513
GGGCCAGACCGTCAGCCGCGAGCAGCTGGAAATGGCCGTGTACGGCGGCAGCGGCACCATAGAAAGCAATACGGTGGCGGTCTATATCCACCAGTTGCGGCGCAAGCTGGGCGAAGGCCTGATCGTCACCGCGCACGGTGTCGGCTACCGCATCGAGACGGGCGATACGCCATGAAATCCTTGCGCAAGCGCCTGGCGGCCGCGTTGCTGTTGACGATGACGCTCGCCTGGTTCGCGGCATTCGCACTCCAGCACCGCATGATGACCGACGAGCAGACCGGCCTGTGGGACCAGTCCCTGCGTGACGCCGCGGTACAGGCCATGACGCTGGCGCCGGACAGCTTGCTCGAACGCGCGCCCGACGCCGGCCTGGCTGTCGCCACCACGCCCGAGGAAGACGCCGACCAGACCCGTGTGCAGGTCTGGTCGCTGGCTGATCGCCGGCTGCTGCAGCGCACGCCGGACAGCCCGGACGCGCCCTTCATCGCCGACTTCAAACCCGGCTATGCCACCGCTGATTCTGGCGGACAGGCCTGGCGCGTCTACGTCGTCAACGACGCCAGCGGCCGCGTCCAGGTCCAGGCCGCCAAATCCACCCAGGCGTTGCGGGAAAATTATGTCCACCGCCTGTCGCGCGGTCTGATCTTCGCCACGCTGATGTTCCTGCTGCTCGTGGCCGCGGCCCTGGGCGTGATACGCCGGGCCTTCAGGCCCGTGGACCGCGCGGGCGACATGATCCTGCGACGCCAGCCGCAGGATCAGACACTGGTACCACTGGCGGGCATGCCGACCGAGCTGCATCCGTTCATCCATTCGATCAACCAGCTGCTCGAACGCCAGCGCGCGACGGTCGAGCGCGAGCGCGAATTCCTCGCCGACGCCGCCCATGAGTTGCGCACGCCGCTGGCCGCGCTCAGCGCCCAGGCCGAGCTGGTGGCGCGCAGCCCCGACACGCCGCAGCGCGCCCAAGCCGTGGACCAGCTGCGCGCCGTGGCCATACGCACCGGCCGCCTGACCGAGCAGCTGCTGGACCAGGCCCGCACCGACACCCTGTGCGACAGCGTGCCGGAAACCCTGCGCCTGGACCTGCTGGCGGACATGGTCGCGCGCGACTATGAGGCCGCCGCCCAGCGCAAGCAGCAGCGCATCGTCCTGGACACGCAAGCCTGCGCCGTCACGGGCAACCTGGACGCACTGGGCGTGCTGCTGCGCAATCTGCTGGACAACGCGCTGCGCTACACGCCAGCAGGCGGCCGGGTGATGGTGTCATGCCGCGACAGGCAGAACGGCGGCGCGGTGCTGGAGGTGGCGGACAACGGCCCCGGCATTGCGCCGCAGGAACGGCAGCGCGTCTTCGACCGCTTCCACCGTGTGGCGGGCAGCGGCGAGCGCGGTAGCGGCATCGGCCTGGCGCTGGTCGCGCAGATCGCCCGGCGCCACGGCGCGGAGATCACGCTGGGGGCCGGGCTGGAGGGCCAGGGCATCGCGCTGACCGTCACGTTCCCGCCGTCCGCGCCCTGACGTCGCGGCGCCCGCGCCTCAGGGGCAGCGCACCGGCGGCTCCTGCGGATCGGTCTCGTTGACGATGATCCGCGCGAAGCGCAGCACGCCCGCCTCTTCGTTGGACAACACGCCCAGCACGGCGCCATCCGGCGCCTGCACCACGGACATGCCGTCGTTCACCGGCTGCGGCTGGCCCGCGCGCGTCGCATGGCCGGGCGCCACCGGGCTGAACACCCAGGACTGGGACGGAAAACGCTGGCGCAGCGGATAGCCCGCCGTCTTCACCTGCGTGCCCGCCGGATAGCGCATCTCGCCCAGCGTCAGCGGGCAGGCCAATTCGGCCTCCGATACCGTCAGCAGCCGGTGGTTTTCATCCAGATAGACCGTGGGCCGGCCCAGCGTCAGGCCCGCCAGCGGCAGTCCCAGGGGATCGTGCACGCGGACCATCCAGTTGGCCGGCTCGCGGTGCCCGTCCGTGTAGACGGTGCCGTTCATGCGCAGCACCTCGGTCCCCGCGGGCCAGGTTCCGGTCCCGCCCTCGATCGGGTTGCCTACGGCCAGCACGCATTCGGCAAACTCGGGACGGCCGTCCGGGTCCTCCACGCGCAGGCGCAGCTTCTGGCTCGTATCGCACTGCCAGCCCTCGACGGACTGCGGCCCCGCGCCCCAGAGATGAATGGTATGGGGATAGCGGCGGATTTCCTCGTAGGTCTTGGAGTCGTAGTCCGTATGCAAGTAGCGTTCGATGCGCGAGACGCGCACGCCGTAGGCCAGCACCGGCGAATCGAACAGCGCCTCGGTGTAGGTTTCCAGCGCGCCTTCCTTGGCCAAGGTCAACCTCGCACCGACCGGCATCAGCACGCCTCCCAGCGTCTGCGCCTCGGCCAGCGTCACGCGCCGCGCGGCGTCCTGGCGCGCGAATTCACGGTCGATCCGCCACATCTGATATTGGAACGACACGTAGAAACTGGCGGCCAGCGCCAACACCAGCATCAGCGCCGCGCCCAGCACTGGCCTGGCGGCGAAGCGGGAACGCGCCCGCCGGCTCAACAGCAGCCGCAACAGCCATATCAGCAGAGCCACTCCTGCGCCCAGCGAGGCCAACAGCAGAAGCAGGGATTCAATCGAAGGTAGCGCGACGGGGATCATGGCTGGGGATGATACGCCAGTCGATCGATTGATCCGCTGCGGTGTATCCCAGTGTTTCAACCCACCGCTCGCGCGGCCTCGCCCGCCCAACTAGGTGAAATGATCCAGCGCCGACTCGTCGGTCAATTCGTCCGGCTGCAGCGCCCGCGTGATGACGCCCTTATGGATCAGCAGCACGCGATCCGACAGCTGGCGGATGAAGTCGATGTTCTGCTCCACCAGCACGATGGTCAGCCCCAGGCGCGCGCGCACCTCCTTCAGCTTGTCCACGATCTCGTCGATGATGGAAGGCTGGATGCCTTCGGTGGGTTCGTCCAGCAACAGCAGCCGGGGCCGCGCGACCAGGGCCCGCGCCAGCGCCAGCAGTTGCTGTTCGCCTCCGCTCAAGGCGCCGCCGGGGCGGCCAGCCAGGGGCTTCAAGCGCGGATACTCGGCCAGGATCTCTTCCACGTCCATGCTGCGGCCGGGATTGGCCTTGGCGGAAAAGCGCAGGTTGTCCAGCACCGACAGGCCGGGAAAGATGCCGCGCCCCTGCGGCACATACCCCATGCCCAGACGGGCGCGGGCATGCGACGGCAGACGGGTGATGTCCGCATCCTGCAGGCAGACTTCGCCCGCGCTGGCGGGCAGCACGCCCATCAGCGTCTTGAGCAGCGTGGACTTGCCCATGCCGTTGTGGCCGAGCACGCCCAGGAACTCCGATTCGCCGACATGGAAGCGGACGCCGTCCAGGACCGGGATGCGGCCATAGCCGGACGACAGATGGTTGACCGTCAGCAGGTTCATGCGCCGCGCCCTCGTCCCAGATAAACGTCGCGCACCCTCGGGTCGGCGATGATCTGCGCGAACGAGCCTTCCTGCAGGATGCCGCCTTGATGAAACACCGTGACGGTGCGCGCGATCCTGCCGATGAAGGCCATGTCGTGCTCGACCACCACCACCGCCGCCCGCGCATTCAGTTCCAGGATCAGCTCCGCCATGCGCAGGGTTTCCTCGTCGCTCATGCCGGCCGCCGGCTCATCGAGCAGGATGACCTTGGGCTCGCGCGCCACCACCATGCCGATCTCCACCCACTGGCGCTGTCCGTGGGCCAGCTCGCCCACCAGCTTGCGGGCGACGGCGCGCAGCCCCAGCCGCGCCTTCAGTTGTTCCGCCCGATCCTGGGCCGCATGGGAGCCGCAGGCGCTCCTGGCCGCCAGCCACAGGTTCTCGTCCACGGTCAGGCCGTCCAGCACGGTGGGCACCTGGTTCTTGATGCCCATGCCCCGCTGCGCGATGGCATGCTGCTGCGCGCGGCGGATGCTGCGACCATCGAACAGGATGTCGCCCTCCGACGGCGCCATCTGGCCGCTGAGCAGCTTGAAGAAGGTGCTCTTGCCCGCGCCGTTCGGCCCGATCAGGCAGCGCAGCTCGCCTCGCCGCAGGGTGAAGTCGATATTGCCCAGCGCCCGGACGCCGCCGAAGCGTTTGCCCACGCCGCGCGCTTCGAGAATGATGTCTGGCTGCGTCATCAGTCGCCCCCTTCGCGCCGCCTCGGCAGCAGCCGGCCGAACAGGCTCCTGCACGCCGGCACCAGCCCCTGCGGAAACAGCAGCACGCAGAGGATCAATATGAAGCCCAGGGTCAGCGTGACCTGCCCCACGCCCACCGTGCCCAGCCAGGTGGTGAGATACTGGATCAGCAAGGTGCCGATGATCGCGCCCAGCAGCAGCGAGCGCCCGCCCACGATCACCCAGATGACCACCATCGCGGCCTGATTCAGGCTGAACATCTCCGGGCCGACGAAATTTCCCCACAGCGCGTACAGGCCGCCGGACAGGCCCGCGAGGCCGCCGGCGATGACGAAGGCCATCAGCTTGTACAGCCGGCTGTCGTAGCCCAGCAGTTCCATGCGGCGCTCGTTCTCGCGCAGGCCCACCATCACGCGCCCTGGCGCGCTGGCCAGGAACAGGCGGATGCCGATGTACGCCAAGGCCAGCAGGCCCAGCGCCAGATAGAAGATGCCCTCGATGGATTGCAGGTCGAGCGGGCCGATCCGCAGCGGCAGGCCCGGCAGTCCGGGGATGCCGTTCTGCCCGTTCAGCCGCACGCTGCCGATCACGTACTCGGGCCCCGAGGTGGCGCGCACGCCCTTCTCGAAGATCAGCGTGACGACCAGCGTGATGACGCTCAGGTAGATGTCGCTGATGCGGCCATACATCATGAAGTAGCCCAGCAGCAGCGCGAACAGCATGGGCACGACGGCGGCCAGCGCGAACGCCGCCAGCGGCAGGTCCGTGTTGAGGCTGAACAGCGCGTAGGCATAGCCGCCCAGGCCGAAGAAGATCGTCTGGCCGAAGCTCAGGATCCCGACGTAGCCCCACAGGAAGCCCATGCTCAGCGCCAGCAGGGACAGGATCATCACCAGCGACAGGTCCAGCTGCAGCGCGGTGTCGCCAAACTGCGGCACGGCCAGCATCAGCGCAGCGCAGGCAGCCACCGAGAACCACCAGGGACGCCCCGGCGAACGGCCCGCATGCGCGTCGAAATCCATGGAAAACGTGGAACCGCTCATGCTAGATACCTCGCTTCATGCGGCCGGTGATGCCCAGCGGCAGCATGCGCAGCAGCAGGACCGCAGCGATCAGCATGGTGACCTCGCCCAGCACGGAGCTGTAGGCGTAAGACACCGCGCCATCGATCGCGCCGAACAGCGTGGACGCCGCGCTGGCGCCGACCAGGGGCAGATGGCCGCCGACGATGACGGTGATGAAGGCCTTGGCCACGAAGAAGCCGCCCATGGCCGGGCTGACGCCGGTCAGGGGCGCCAGCGCCGCGCCGGCGAGCCCGGCCAGGCAGGAGCCGAGCCCGAAGGTGGCCATGTACACCCGATTCCTGTCCACGCCCAGGCAGCTGGCCATTTCCGGCGCCTGCATGGTGCCGCGCACGATCAGGCCGGCCTTGGTCCGCACCGCCAGCCACCAGCACAGCGCCACCAGGGCCAGGGAGAATGCGCAGATCGCCAGGTTGTAGGAAGACACGTTCATGCCGCCGATGGCGACGTTGGCGAAGTCCGTCGACATGCCGATGCTGGAGGCGCCGAACACCGTGGTGGCCGCGCCCACGAACAGCAGCGACAGTCCCCAGGTGGCCAGCAGCGTGTCCATCATCCGGCCGTAGAGGTGGCGGATCACCAGCCGCTCGACCACGATGCCCGCCAGGCCCGTGACGACGCCGCCGGCCAGCACGCCCAGCCATAGCGGCGCGCCGGCGTTGACGGACAGCACGCAGGCGTATCCGCCCACCATCATGAATTCGCCATGGGCCAGGTTGATGACCTTCATCATGCCGAAGATCACCGCCAGTCCCAGGCTGATCAGCAGCATCAGCGAGATCGAGAAGACGATGAGGTAGAGATTGGTGTAGATCGATGCCAAGGCGTTCTCCGCAACGTAAGGCAGGGTTGCGCCCCCGCGGCCGGCATGGGCGGCGCGGGCGCTACCGGATCTAGAGCTTGGGTTCGTACTGCCGGGTGTCGTCGGGGTTGCGGCGCAGGTCGCATACCGCCTGCGTGTCGCTGGGCTGGCGCTGGGGGAACGACTTGACGACGTCGAAGCCCTTGTCCTTGTTGCCGATGGCGATATGGATGTCCATGACGGTGTGGTTGGCCTGTTCGTCGATGGAATACAGCCCGCCGGGACCGTCGTAGCGCGTGCCCGGCAGCGCCGCGATCACCTTGTCGGGTTCCACGCTGCTGGCGCGCCGCACAGCCTCGGCCCAAAGCATCATGCCCCGGTAGCCGTACTCGCCGTATTCGCCGATATAGTCGGATTCCCCGGTGAACTGCGCGTAGCGCTGGACGAAGCCCTTTGCCGCTTCCGTGGGCAGCGTATCGATGAAGGACGCGGCGATGATGGTGCCGTCGTTCTCCTGCGCGCTGAGCATGGAGTTTTCACGGGCCGCGCCGTACACGGTGCCGACCAGCGTCATGTTCTTCTTGCCGATGGTGGCTTCGAACTGGCGGTAGAAGCTCATGTGGGCATCGCCGACCAGGGCGGACCACACGGCGTCCGGCCTGGCCGCCTGGATGCGGCTGAGCGCGGGCGCGAAGTTGGTCACGTCCAGCGGAAAGAACTCGACCGCCACATCCCTGGCGCCCTTTTCGCGGATGAATTTCTGCAGCCACTTGCTGGTGATCTGGCCGTAGTTGTAGTCGGCGGCCAGGATGTAATGGGTCTTGGCGTTGCGTTCCTTGATGACGTAGTCGACCAGCGGATCGAGCTCTTGCCCTGGCACCATGCCGGGGCAGACATGACGCCGGTCGCAGACGCCGCCTTCGTACAGTGCGTTGTAGAAATACAGCCCCTTGAAGCGCTGCACGATGGGCCGCACGACCTCACGCGCCGAGCTTGCCACCGCGCCATGGATCACATCGACCTTGTCGCGCACGAAGGCCTGGGTCGCGTATTGCGAGTAGAGCCGGTTGCTGGATTGCGTGTCGTAGAAGATGATTTCCACCTTGCGGCCGAGCAGGCCGCCGGCGGCGTTGATCTCGTCGGCCGCCATGGCGACCGCCTTGATCTGCTTCAGGCAGTAGTTGTTCAGGACGCCGGTCTTGTCCAGCAGGTTGGCGACCTTGATGGGCCTGGACGAATCGATCTTCGCCTGCGCCAACAGGTCGAAGCTGCTGGCGTAGGCCAGCGCGCCAGCGGCCGTCTTGATGAAACCGCGTCGATTGAGAGACATGGATGCTCCTTGCGTTGGGTGTCCGCGATCAAGGCCCGTCAGGCCCGGGCCAGGTCCGGACGCCGGCGATGCCAGTCGGTGGCCTGCTGATAGGCGTGCGCGGCGCGCACGATCAGGTCTTCGCGGAAATCGGCGCCGACGAACTGGAAGCCGATGGGCGTGCCCGCGTCCGGCAGGAAGCCGCCCGGCAGCGTGATGGTGGGCACGCCGGCCATGTCCAGCGGCGCCGTGTACCGCATCATGGCGAACCAGATGTCCACGTATTCCTGGCCGGAGACATGCATCTGCGCCACCGTGGGCGAGGCGATCGGCGTGGTCGGCACCAGCAGCGCGTCCACCTGCCGCATCAGCGCGCGCATCCGGCCCGTGTACGCGGCCCGCTGCAGCAGGATCTTCTGGTAGTCGGTGCCGCGCAGCGCCCGGCCCGTTTCGATCAGGTTGGCCAGCGCCGGGCCGTACTCGTCCTTGCGCGAGGGATAGGTCTTTTCATGGACCACGGCGGCCTCGATGCCGCACAGGTTGAACCAGTTGCGCTGCACGTCGACCGCGTCCGGCGCGCGGACCTCGACGATCTCGGCCCCCAGCTCCGTCATTACCCGCACGACCTCGTCCATCATGCGGCGCGTGGGCGCGTCGACATCATCGTGGTTCCAGCGCGTGTCGACGCCGATGCGCAGCCCTCGGACGCCGCGCTCCATTTCGCGCAGATAGTCGGGCACCGGCAACTGGCTGGCCGTGGGATCGTTGTCGTCGGCGCCCGCGATGACGCCCAGCATCGCCGCCGAATCTTCCGCGCTGCGGGTCATGGGACCCAGGTGATCGAGCGAGGCCGCCAGCTCGAACGCGCCGTAGCGGCTCACGCGTCCCCAGGTGGGCTTGATGCCGGTCACGCCGCAGGCCGCCGACGGAAAGCGGATGGAGCCGCCAGTGTCGGTGCCGATGGCGCCGTAGCACAGGCCCGCCGCCGGCGCGACGCCGGAGCCGCTGGAGGACACGCCGGTCCAGTGGGCAGGGTTCCAGGGGTTCACGGGCGGATCGATATCAGGATGATGATCCGTGAGCGCGCCCTCGGTCAGCTGCACCTTGCCCAGGATGACGGCGCCCGCCTCACGCAGGCGTTTCACCACCGTGCCGTCCTCGTTGGTCTGGAATCCACGGTAGATCGTGGTGCCGAAGGCCGTCGGCGCGTCGGCGGTCCAGCACAGGTCCTTGACGGCCACGGGCACGCCATGCAACGGGCCCCGCACCTGGCCCTGCGCGATTTCCCTGTCGGCCTGGCGAGCGGCGGCCAGCGCGCCGTCCTTCATGAGCAATGCGTAGCTCTTGAGCTGGCCATCAAGCATGGCGATGCGCTCGAATTGGCGTTCGGTGACGGCTTCCGAGGAAAGCTCGCCAGCCTGGATGGCCAGGCCGATTTCGCGCATTCCCATGTAGTGCAGATCATCGTGATTCATCCCGTTCTCCCTGTCCGTGCAGTTGGCGCGCCCGCGCCGTGAACAAACTGAAATGCCTAGATGCTTGCCTGCATGCAGACTAAGGCGCTCGGAACGGGATTTCTTGCTCGTGGCGGCCACGGCGCTTGACTGTGGCCGCCACGGACAAGGCATGCGGACATGTACGGCACACCACGCGCGCTTGCTGCCCCCCAAGGGAGGCGCTTTTCATCTTGGGGCCCTGCAATGAAAAAGGCCGGCGCGCGGCCCTGTCCAGGGCTCGCGGCCGGCCTTGCGGTCGGTGTCGTTCGACGCCGTTCAGCGCCTGGGGCGGCTCAGCAGATCCTTCGGCGAATGGCCGTAGCTGAGCTTGAAGAGCCGGCTGAAGTGCGCGACGTCGTTGAAGCCGTTGCGGAACGCCGCTACGGTCACCTGCCGCGCCCGGCCCTCCTTCAACGCGCAGTAGGCGGCCTCGAGGCGGCGCTGCCAGACCCAGCGCATGGGCGTGCTGCCGCTGTGCGCGAACAGGCGGGTCAGCGTGCGCTCGGACATGTTCAGGGCGCTGGCGATGCGGCCCACGGTCAGCAGCGGATCGTCCAGCTGCGATTCGATGTACTGCTTGACCCGCTGCAACCGCCGCTCGCGTTCGTCGGCCTCGGGATCGCAGCCGGCCATCTGCACCTGGATGGTCGCGGCCAGCAGATCGAGCAATGAAGCGGCAAACTGCTTTTGCACGCCGGCGGGCAGGTCTTCGGTGAAATTGGCGCTGGCGGCTTCGCGCAGCATGCTGGCCAGCAGGCCGGTGATGGGCTTGTCCGGCGTGAAGCGCACGGCCGTGTAGCGCTCGGCCAAGGGCGCGCGATACAGCAGCTGCTTGCGCGGGATGCGCAACAATAGGACGGACTCAGGCGTCAGGTCATAGGTGAACTGGCGCTCCGCATCGTACAGCGCGATGTCGCCATTGTTGACCTGCGTGGAACGGCCGGACTGCGACAGATGGCCGATCCCGGATTCCATCAGCGTCAGCAGGAAGGCCTCGTTCGAGTCCTTGCGCATATGGGTGGCCTCGCGCTCCCATACATGGCGCGGCGAGGACATCCGGGAGATCTCGATCTCGTCGATCGACTTGGCGGCGTACTTGCCGATGAACTTGCGCGGGCTTTCGATGGTGCTGTCTGCCAGGACGCAATGCTTGCAGACGACTTCGTTCCAGTATTCCGGCCGCTGGCGCTCGGTCAGCGCCTCGGTTGAATAGTTCAGCTTCAATTTTCCCCCCGGCAGGGCTGGCGCCGGCGGGCGGCGCTGTCTTTGCGGGACTGCGGCTGGCCCCGCCCGCTGCCCGCGGCCCGACGCCAGTTGCTGCCTGATGCTTGATGCTGCTGCCTGCGTGCTGCCGCAAGGGGCTTTCCGCCCTCGCTGTTTTCGATGGATTCTGCCAAAAGGCATATGCCTTTGAATTGGTGTTTACCCGTTCCCTGTCAGATGTGACAGTGCCGACAACGCCAGGGCCGCCTGGCTCGACGCCACGCGCAAGCGCCTGTTCCCGGCGCCCCAAAAAAACAAACCCGCCACAGCGGGCGGGTTTGTCTGCGCAAGCGCGGAAGGATCAGCGCTTGTCCATCGGGGGCACGTCGCGCGTGACCGAGCCGGTGAACAGCTGGCGGGGACGGCCGATCTTGTAGTCGGGGTCCGACAGCATTTCGTTCCACTGGGCGATCCAGCCCACCGTGCGGGCCAGCGCGAAGATGGCCGTGAACAGCGAGGTCGGGATGCCGATGGCGCGCTGCACGATGCCCGAGTAGAAGTCCACGTTCGGGTACAGCTTGCGCTGCACGAAGTACGGATCCGACAGGGCGATGCGTTCCAGTTCCATGGCCAGCTTGAACAGCGGGTCGTTTTCCAGGCCCAGGGCCGAGAGCACTTCCTTGCAGGTTTCCTGCATCAGCTTGGCGCGCGGGTCGTAGTTCTTGTAGACGCGGTGGCCAAAGCCCATCAGGCGCACGCCCGAGTTCTTGTCCTTGACCTTCTCCATGAACTCGCCGACCTTGGCGATGCCGCCGTTGGCTTGCAGTTCTTCGAGCATCTGCAGGCAAGCTTCGTTGGCGCCGCCGTGAGCCGGGCCCCACAGGCAAGCCACGCCGGCCGAGATGGCGGCGAAGGGGTTGGTGCCCGACGAGCCGCACAGGCGCACGGTCGAGGTCGAGGCGTTCTGCTCGTGGTCGGCGTGCAGGATGAAGATGCGGTCGAGCGCGCGCTCGACGACTTCATTGACCTTGTACTCTTCGCACGGCGTGGCGAACATCATGCGCAGGAAGTTGCCCGTGTAGGACAGGTCGTTCTGCGGATAGATGAAGGGCTGGCCTTGCGAGTACTTGTACGCCATCGCGACCAGCGTCGGCATCTTGGCGATCAGGCGGATGGCCGAGATGTGACGGTGCTGGGGATTGGTGATGTCGGTGGAGTCGTGGTAGAACGCCGACAGCGCGCCGACCAGCCCGGTCAGGACGGCCATCGGGTGCGCGTCGCGGCGGAAGCCGCGCAGGAAGAAGTGCAGCTGCTCGTTCACCATCGTGTGATGGGTCACTTGCGAGTCGAAATCGGCCTTCTGGGTCGCGTTCGGCAGTTCGCCGTTCAGGATCAGGTAGCAGATGTCCATGAAGTCGCAGTTCACGGCCAGCTGTTCGATGGGGAAGCCGCGGTACAGCAGTTCGCCCTTGTCGCCGTCGATGTACGTGATGCCCGATTCGCAGGCGGCGGTGGACATGAAGCCGGGGTCGAACGTGAACATGCCCGTCTGGCCGTACAGCTTGCGGATGTCGATCACATCCGGACCGACCGTGCCCTTGTAGACGGGAAACTCGATGGGGGCGCTGCCGTCCGAGAAGGATAGCGTGGCTTTTTTGTCAGACAGGTTCATGTTTTTTCCTCTCAATTAATCAGAGCGACCGCATCTGGCCGATGATGTTGCGGAGCCGGGGCGTGTCCAGCGCGCCCTCGAGTTCCTTGCGGGCCAGCAGCAGGTCGAGAAGATCGTTGTCTCCCATCTCGAAGAGCTGCGTCAATGCGGCTACATCATCGTCGGTGAGCTCGGCTTCATGGGCGTCGAGGTACCGGGTGATGATCAAGTCGTTTTCGAGCAAGCCGCGGCGCGCCCGCCAACGCAGTCGCGCCCGCTCCAGTTCAGTAAGCCTGCTCATCGTTACACCTAAATGAAGGCCCTACGCGCCGCGCCCCGCAGGGGCGTTGCCGCCTGGGAGCGGCCCGGCGGCACAATGCCTGCAACCCGCGCCGCCCTTCGGCGTGCCGCTCTCCGGGAGGACCCGATCCCGGAGCGCGCGGCGATAAAAAAAACTGCTTGAAACTAGACCGTCCGGCGGACCATCAGTTCCTTGATCTTGCCAATCGCCTTGGTCGGATTCAGGCCCTTCGGACAGACGTCGACGCAGTTCATGATGGTGTGGCAACGGAACAGGCGGTACGGGTCTTCCAGGTTGTCCAGGCGGCTGCCGGTGGCTTCGTCGCGGCTGTCCGCGATGAAGCGGTAGGCCTGCAGCAGGCCGGCCGGGCCGACGAACTTGTCCGGATTCCACCAGAACGACGGGCAGGAAGTGGAACAGCACGCGCACAGGATGCACTCGTACAGGCCGTCCAGCTCTTCGCGGGCCTCGGGCGACTGCAGGCGTTCCTTTTCGGGCGGCGGCGTGTCGTTGATGAGGTACGGGCGGATCGAGTGGTACTGGTTGAAGAAGTGCGTCATGTCCACGATCAGGTCGCGGATCACCGGCAGTCCGGGCAGCGGACGCAGCACGATCGGTTCCTTCAGCTCGCGCAGGTTCGTCGTGCAGGCCAGGCCGTTCTTGCCGTTGATGTTCATGGCGTCCGAACCGCACACGCCTTCACGGCACGAGCGGCGCAGCGCCAGGCTGTCGTCGACGTCGTTCTTGATGCGCACCAGCGCATCGAGCAGCATCTTGTCGGTCGGCTGGAGTTCGACTTCCAGCTTCTGCATGTAGGGACGCTCGTCCTTGTCCGGATCGTAGCGGTAGATTTCGAACTTGACGATTCTCTTGGTGCTCATAGTAGGCTCTATCCGGACTTAGAAGGTACGCGCCTTGGGCGGGAAGGACTCGACCGTCAGCGGCTTCATCTGCACGGGCTTGTAGTCCAGGCGGCTGCCTTCGGAGTACCACAGCGTGTGCTTCAGCCAGTTCTCGTCGTCGCGGGTCGGGTGGTCGTCCAGCGCATGCGCGCCGCGGCTTTCGGTGCGATTGGCGGCCGACTTGATCGTGGCGCGGGCCACTTCGGTCATGTTGGCCAGTTCCAGCGCCTCGACGCGCGCGGTGTTGAACACCTTGGACTTGTCCTTGAAGTAGATGTTGTCGGCTTGCTTGGCCAGGTCTTCGATCTGGGTCACGCCTTCGTTCAGCAGCTCCAGCGTGCGGAACACGCCGCAGTGACGCTGCATCGAGAAGCGGATGGCATTGCCGATGTCCTGGGTCTTTTCGCCCGAGGTGCGCGATTCCAGCTTGTTGACGCGGTCCAGCGAGAATTCCACGGCCTGCTGCGGCACGGGCTGGTGCGAGTGCTGGCGTTCCGGGTGCGAATTGACGATGTGGTTGCCGGTGGCGCGACCGAAGACGATCAGGTCCAGCAGCGAGTTCGTGCCCAGGCGGTTGGCGCCGTGCACCGACACCGCGGCGCATTCGCCGATGGCGTACAGGCCGTTGACGATCTTGTTCTCGCCGTTTTCGCGCGTCAGCACCTGGCCGTGGTAGTTGGCCGGGATGCCGCCCATCTGGTAGTGGATGGTCGGGACGACGGGAATCGGTTCCTTGATCGGGTCGACGTTGCCGAACTTGATGGCGATTTCGCGGATCGAGGGCAGGCGCTTGTTGATCACGTCGGCGCCCAGGTGGTCAAGCTTGAGCACCACGTAGCTGCCGTCGGGACCGCAGCCGCGGCCTTCCTTGATTTCCTGGTCCATCGAGCGGGACACGAAGTCGCGCGGGGCCAGGTCCTTCAGCGTGGGCGCATAGCGCTCCATGAAGCGTTCGCCATCCTTGTTCAGCAGGATGCCGCCTTCGCCGCGCACGCCTTCGGTGATCAGCACGCCGGCGCCGGCCACGCCGGTCGGGTGGAATTGCCAGAATTCCATGTCCTGCAGCGGGATGCCCGCGCGGGCGGCCATGCCCAGGCCGTCACCGGTGTTGATGAAGGCGTTGGTGGAAGCGGCCCAGATGCGGCCGGCGCCGCCGGTGGCCAGCACCGTGGTCTTGGCTTCCAGGATGTAGATCTCGCCCGTTTCCATTTCCAGGGCGGTCACGCCCACGACGTCGCCCGCTTCGTTGCGCAGCAGGTCCAGCGCCATCCATTCGACGAAGAACTGGGTGCGCGCGGCGACGTTGCGCTGGTAGAGGGTGTGCAGCAGCGCGTGGCCGGTGCGGTCGGCAGCGGCACAGGCGCGCTGGACCGGCTTCTCGCCGAAGTTGGCGGTGTGGCCGCCGAACGGACGCTGGTAGATGGTGCCGTCGGGGTTGCGGTCGAACGGCATGCCGAAGTGCTCGAGCTCGTACACGGCGTTCGGCGCTTCGCGGCACATGAACTCGATGGCGTCCTGGTCGCCCAGCCAGTCCGAGCCCTTGACGGTGTCGTACATGTGCCAGTACCAGTTGTCCTCGCTCATGTTGCCCAGCGAGGCGCTCACGCCGCCCTGCGCCGCCACGGTGTGCGAACGGGTCGGGAACACCTTGGACAGCACGGCGACCGACAGGCCCGCCTGGGACAGTTGCAGGGAACAACGCATGCCGGCTCCACCGGCGCCGACGACCACCACATCAAACTGGCGGCGCGGCAAGGATTTCATGACAGAGACCACGGCTTAGATGCTCCAGAGGATTTGCGCGAAATAAACGACCGAACCGACCAGCCAGAGGATCGTCAGCACTTGCAGCAGCAGGCGCAGGCCCACCGACTTGACGTAGTCCATCCAGAGGTCGCGCACGCCAATCCAGGCATGCCAGGCCAGCGCAATGAATGCGAGGGTGGCCAGGAGCTGGCCGACCGGAAGTACGCCCACGTAGAACGTGAACAGCGCGGTCCAGTTCTCGTACGTGAAGGCGGGCATCACCAGGATGCCGATGAGCAGCACCAGCGTGTAGACGGCCATGATGACCGCGGTGACGCGCTGGATGATGAAATCGATGGTGCCGTAGTGGGCGCCTACGACCAGGCGCTTGGCGCCATAGTTCTTTGCTTCGGCCATTACAGCACTCCGAACAGTTTGAGGGCGAACACGACGGTCAGCGCCAGGCTGATGCCGAAGACCACGCCGGCGCTCTTCTTGGACGTCTGCTTGTCCAGGCCGATGTGCAGGTCCAGCAGCAAATAGCGGATGCCGGCACAGAAGTGATGCAGGTAGCCCCAGATCAGGGCCAGCAGGACGAGCTTGACGATCGGATTACCCGCGTAGGCAGCCACGGCCGCGAACGTCTGCGGGGCGGCCACGCTGGCCGCGAACAGCGGCAGGATGACCAAGGGCAGACAGAGGAACAGCAACACACCGCTCACGCGGTGAAGGATGGACAGCTTGCCGGCCAGGGGCAGGCGGTAGCTGGCAATTTGCGCAATGCCAATATTGCGAAACTGCGGACGTGGCTTGGCAGCGGTGTCGGACATGACGGCCTCGGTGTTTCGGAACTAGGGAATCGTTACGGCGTAAAAAACTGGGAGAACTCTGCGTGGCCCTTGCGGGCAAACACGGTATTTTCGCCCAGAGAACGGGTTGGTATCAAATCGTAGGGAAAAAGCTCATCAATTCAAACTATTGCGGTAGTGGTAGCGATCGGTCAAGTACAAACCCCGCCGGATTTCCATGGGGCGGTCACCATAGGTGTAGGACACTCGGTCCACCTGCAGCAACGGCGCGCCGGGGGAAACATTAAGCAAGGGGGCGATTTCGGCCGGCGCCGCCACGGCGCGCAGCTTCTCGTCGGCGCGCACCATGCTGACGCCGAACTCGGATTCGAACAGGCCGTACATCGGGGCCTTGTTGGCGGTGAGCAGCTCCAGCGTCAGGCCGCGGAAATTCGCGCCGGGCAGCCAGATGTCGTCCACCACGGTGGGGGTCGTGTCCATACAGAGCAGGCGGCGGATCATGATGACCGTCTCGCCGGCGCGCAGCTCCAGGCCGCGCGCGATCTCGGCCGGCGCGCGCAGGCGCCGGCATTCCAGGATGCGGCTTTCGGCGCGGCCGGACCCGGCCTGGGCCTCGTCGTCGGCGGCCAGGCGCAGGAAGCGGTAGCGCACGCGCGCTTCGTGGTGGGTGGCGACGAAGGTGCCCTTGCCCTGGCGGCGCAGCAGCAGGTGTTCGGCGGCCAGCTCATCGACCGCCTTGCGCACCGTGCCCTGGCTCACCTGGAAACGGGCGGCAAGGTCGATTTCGCTGGGGATGAGTTCGCCAGGCTTCCATTCGCCGCGATCAAGGCTCTGCACCAGCAGTTCCTTGATCTGGCGATACAGCGGACTGAAAGCGGCCCCCTCGCCCGCCGGACGGGCGGCGCGTGTGCGTAGGGCGGTTTCGGGCCGTGGGTCTGCCATGGATCGTCTTGAAAGTGTCATGTCCATCCGGATGAATGAGTATGCGGCGCACGGGATCCATGCTCATCCACGATGCGCCGCCGCCGGTGATCTGGCCTAGGAACAGGCGCGCAGCCGGCTGTGCCGCGACGCATTCGAACAAACGCTCCATTGTGGCACATCGCGGACGTCGTTGTCCAACGTCTTATGTCTTATATAAGATATAAGAGAAATTGACGCTCACGTAAATTCGATCTAGGATTTCGGGCTGTCAGAGGCTCATGCCCGCGCTGAGTTTCCGCGCCCAACGATTACACTGATTGTCGAGATTTCTTCTCGCCAAACACTTACGGAGAACGTCCATGTCCAAGCCCGCCTTGCGTGTCGCCGTCACCGGCGCCGCCGGCCAAATCGGCTACGCCCTGCTGTTCCGCATCGCCTCCGGCGAAATGCTCGGCAAAGACCAGCCTGTCATCCTGCAACTGCTGGAAATCCCCGACGAGAAAGCGCAAAAGGCCCTGAAGGGCGTCATCATGGAACTGGATGACTGCGCCTTCCCGCTGCTGCAGGAAGTCACCGCCCACAGCGACCCGCGCACCGCCTTCAAGGACGCCGACGTGGCCCTGCTGGTCGGCGCCCGTCCGCGCGGCCCCGGCATGGAGCGCAAGGACCTGCTGTCCGTCAACGCCCAGATCTTCACGGCGCAGGGCAAGGCCCTGAACGACGTCGCCAGCCGCAACGTCAAGGTGCTGGTGGTCGGCAACCCGGCCAACACCAACGCCTACATCGCCATGAAGTCGGCGCCGGACCTGCCCGCCAAGAACTTCACCGCCATGCTGCGCCTGGACCACAACCGCGCCCTGTCGCAACTGGCCGCCAAGTCCGGCAAGGCCGTGGCCGACATCGAAAAGCTGGTCGTGTGGGGCAACCACTCGCCCACGATGTACCCCGACTTCCGCTTCGCCACGGTCGGCGGCCAGAGCCTGGCCAAGCTGATCAACGACGACGCCTGGAACCGCGACACCTTCATCCCCACCGTGGGCAAGCGCGGCGCCGCCATCATCGAAGCGCGCGGCCTGTCCTCGGCCGCCTCGGCCGCCAACGCCGCCATCGACCACGTGCGTGACTGGGTCCTGGGCAGCAACGGCAAGTGGGTCACCATGGGCATCCCGTCGGATGGCTCCTACGGCATCCCCGAAGGCATCATCTACGGTGTGCCGGTCACCACCGAAAACGGCGAATACAAGCGCGTCGAAGGCCTGGAAATCGACGCCTTCTCGCGCGAGCGCCTGGACTTCACGCTGAAAGAGCTGCTCGAAGAGCGCGACGGCGTGAAGGACCTGCTGAAGTAATCAGGTCGAGCATGGAAATTGGGCCCGTTCGCGGGCCCAATTCACAGGCCGGCGATGCGCGCAGCGTGATCGCCGGCCGCCCGCCAGGCGTCTTCGGACGCCTGCAACCCGGCAAATACACCTGTCCGCTTGCGCCGCCGCAAATGCGTCGCAAACGATTGTCGCGCAGGGGACAGATTTATTTTCCGGACCCGCGGTAAGGTCGGACGCCAGCCACGAGCCGGCGCCGGGCCCGCCGCGGACCGGCACACCCACTGCCCGGGGACGTCCAGAACACCCGGTCCACATACACGGAGACCACCCATGTCCAGACCCGAATCGCCCGGCGCCCTGTTCCGTCGCGCGCTGGCCGAAGAAAGCCCGCTGCAGATCATCGGCGCCATCAACGCCAACCATGCGCTGCTGGCCAAGCGCGCCGGCTACCGCGCCATCTACCTGTCGGGCGGCGGCGTCGCCGCCGGCTCGCTGGGCCTGCCGGACCTGGGCATCAACACCATGGACGACGTGCTGACCGACGTGCGCCGCATCACCGACGTGTGCGACGTGCCGCTGCTGGTCGACATCGACACCGGCTTCGGCCCCTCGGCCTTCAACATCGCCCGCACGGTCAAGAGCCTGATCAAGTTCGGCGCGGCCGCCTGCCACATCGAGGACCAGGTCGGCGCCAAGCGCTGCGGCCACCGTCCCGGCAAGGAAATCGTCAGCACCGAGGAAATGGCCGATCGCGTCAAGGCCGCCGCCGATGCCCGCACCGACAGCGACTTCTACCTGATCGCCCGCACCGACGCCATCGCCTCGCACGGCGTGGACGCCGCCATCGAGCGCGCGCTGGCCTGCGTCGAAGCCGGCGCCGACGCCATCTTCGCCGAGGCCGCCTACGACCTGCCCACCTACGACCGCTTCGTCAAGGCGGTGAAGGTGCCGGTGCTGGCCAACATCACCGAATTCGGCAAGACCCCGCTGTTCTCGGTCGAGGAACTCAAGAGCGTGGGCGTGGGCATGGTGCTCTACCCGCTGTCGGCGTTCCGCGCCATGAACAAGGCCGCCGAGGCCGTCTACACCGCCATCCGCCGCGACGGCCACCAGAAGAACGTGGTCGACCTGATGCAGACGCGCGAAGAGCTGTACGACCGCATCGGCTACCACGAATTCGAATCGAAGCTGGACGCCCTGTTCCAGAAGAACAAGGGCTAGTCCCGCACCGTCTACGGCGGCCGGCGCGGCGGCGATCCGCCGCGCCCGCCCGTCCCACTGCATTGACCATCCCGCAAGGCAAGGAGAGTAGAGACATGAGCACGGCCCCCAAGAAGCAAGCCCCCAAGGCGGACGCGAAGACGCAGGCCCAGCCCGAGGAAAAGGCGGCGTTCAAGCCCAAGAAATCCGTGGCGCTGTCCGGCGTCGTCGCCGGCAATACCGCGCTGTGTACCGTCGGCCGCAGCGGCAACGACCTGCACTACCGCGGCTACGACATCCTGGATGTCGCCGACACCTGCGAGTTCGAGGAAATCGCCCACCTGCTGGTCCACGGCAAGCTGCCGACCAAGGCCGAACTGAAGGCCTACAAGGAAAAGCTGCGCAGCCTGCGCGGCCTGCCGGTGCAGCTGCAGCTGGCGCTGGAAGCGCTGCCCGCCGCCAGCCACCCGATGGACGTGATGCGCACGGCCGTGTCGGTGCTCGGCTGCGTGCTGCCCGAGAAGGACGACCACAACCTGCCCGGCGCGCGCGACATCGCCGACCGCCTGATGGCCAACCTGGGCTCGGCCCTGCTGTACTGGTACCACTACAGCCACAACGGTCGCACCATCGACGTGCAGACCGACGACGACAGCATCGGCGGCCACTTCCTGCACCTGCTGCACGGCGAGAAGCCCAGCGAAGAGTGGGTGCGCGCCATGCACATCTCGCTGAACCTGTACGCCGAGCATGAATTCAATGCCTCGACCTTCACCGGCCGCGTGATCGCCGGCACGGGCTCGGACATCTATTCGGCCATCACCGGCGCCATCGGCGCGCTGCGCGGTCCCAAGCACGGCGGCGCCAACGAAGTCGCCTTCGAAGTGCAGAAGCGCTACGAGACCCCGGACGAAGCCGAGGCCGACATCCGCCGCCGCGTCGAGGCCAAGGAAGTCGTGATCGGCTTCGGCCACCCGGTCTACACCGTGTCCGACCCGCGCAACAAGGTCATCAAGGAAGTCGCCCGCAAGCTCTCGAAGAAGGCCGGCAGCACCAAGATGTTCGACATCGCCGAGCGCCTGGAAACCGTCATGTGGGACATCAAGAAGATGTTCCCCAACCTGGACTGGTTCTCGGCCGTCAGCTACCACATGATGGGAGTGCCCACCGCCATGTTCACCCCGCTGTTCGTCATCGCGCGCACGGCGGGCTGGTCGGCCCACATCATCGAACAGCGCGTCGACAACAAGATCATCCGCCCCACCGCCAACTACGTGGGCCCGGAAGACCAGAAGTTCGTACCGATCGAGAAGCGGAAGTAACGTGACCGCCCCGGGCCCGTCGTCGTCCCATCCGGCGCCGCGCGGGCCCGTCGCGGCCTCCTGTATCCATTTCCAGGAGAGGTATCCGCATGTCCGCCCCCATCTCCAACGTGCGTCCCGATCCCGACCAGGTGCTGGCCGATATCGCGGACTACGTTCTCAACCATGACATCCAGAGCGATCTCGCCTACGAGACCGCGCGCAACTGCCTGATCGACACGCTGGGCTGCGGCCTGGAAGCGCTGGAGTACCCGGCGTGCCGCAAGCTGCTGGGTCCGATCGTGCCCGGCACGGTGGTGCCGCAAGGCGCAAAGGTCCCCGGCACCCAGTTCCAGCTGGATCCGGTGCAAGCCGCCTTCAGCATCGGCGCGATGATCCGCTGGCTGGATTTCAACGACACCTGGCTGGCCGCCGAATGGGGCCATCCGTCCGACAACCTGGGCGGCATCCTGGCCGTCGCCGACTGGCTGTCGCGTACCGCCGTGGCCGCCGGCAAGCCGCCCCTGACCATGCGCGCCGTGCTTGCCGGCATGATCAAGGCGCACGAGATCCAGGGCTGCATCGCGCTGGAGAACTCCTTCAACAAGGTCGGCCTGGATCACGTCGTGCTGGTCAAGGTGGCATCCACCGCCGTGGTGGCGCAGATGCTGGGCCTGGACCGCGACGAAGTCATCAACGCCGTGTCGCTGGCCTGGGTCGACGGCCAGAGCCTGCGCACCTATCGCCACGCGCCCAACACCGGCAGCCGCAAGAGCTGGGCCGCCGGCGACGCCACCAGCCGCGCCGTGCGCCTGGCGCTGATCGCCCGCAGCGGCGAGATGGGCTATCCGTCGGTGCTCAGCGCCAAGACCTGGGGCTTCTACGACGTGCTGTTCAAGGGACAGCCGTTCAAGTTCCAGCGGCCCTACGGCAGCTACGTGATGGAGAACGTGCTGTTCAAGATCTCGTATCCGGCCGAGTTCCACGCCCAGACCGCGGTGGAATGCGCGATGCAGCTGCACGAACAGCTGCGGTTGCTGGGGCGCAAGGTCGAGGACATCAGCCGCATCGTCATCCGCACGCACGAGGCCTGCATCCGCATCATCGACAAGCAGGGCCCGCTGAACAACCCGGCCGATCGCGACCACTGCATCCAGTACATGGTCGCCGTGCCGCTGCTGTACGGCCGACTGACGGCCGCCGACTACGAGGACGGCGTGGCGCGCGATCCCCGCATCGACGCCCTGCGCGCCAAGATCGTCTGCGTCGAGGATCCGGCCTACACCCGCGACTATCACGATCCCGCCAAGCGCTCCATCGCCAACGCGCTGACCGTAGAGTTCGAGGACGGCGCCAGGCTGGACGAGGTGGTCTGCGAATACCCGATCGGCCACCTGCGCCGCCGCGCCGAGGGCATCCCGCTGCTGGAAGCCAAGTTCCGCACCAACCTCGCCCGGGTGTTCCCGGACCGGCAGCAGCGCCGCATCCTGGATACTTCGCTGGACCAGGCGCGGCTGGAGGCGATGCCGGTGAACGAATACGTCGACCTCTATGTGATCTAGGCAAGGCAGGAATCCCGGAAGCGCCCGTGGCGCTTCCTTCCCGCCCTCTTGACCTGGCGCAGCGTCCACGCCCGCCAGACCGTCCAGTCGCGCAAAAGCCGCGGCTTACAATGCGGCTTTCCACGCAAACGGGACCGCGCCATGGCCATGCTCTGGGTCAAGACCTTCCATATCGTCTTCATCGCCTCCTGGTTCGCCGGGCTGTTCTACCTGCCGCGCATCTTCGTCAACCTGGCCCAGCAATCCGACGCCTCGGTCCAGGCCACCCTGCTGGGCATGGCGCGCCGGTTGTACCGCTTCACCACCATGCTGGCCGTGATCGCCGTCGTCCTGGGCATGTGGCTGTACCTGGGCTACGGCATCGGCGTGGGCCCTGGCAACGGCTGGATGCACGCCAAGCTCTTTTTCGTGCTGCTCGTGATCGGCTACCATCACGCCTGTGGCGTCATGCTGCGCAAATTCGAACAGGGCAAGAACACCCGTTCGCACAAGTTCTATCGCTGGTTCAACGAAGTTCCCGTCTTGCTGCTTTTGGCGGTGGTGGCGCTGGTCGTCGTCAAACCCTTCTGATTCCCCCTCTGCCTTTGCCCATAAGCCAGGATCCGCATGTCCTCTGATGAACAGGACCGTCCGCGCAAGACGCTGACAATCAAGAAAACCGCGCGCGACGCCCGCGCCGAAAGCGAGGCCGCGCCCGCCAAGCGCAGCCGCAGCGGCGCCCGCGCCCGCCTGGTCGCCCAGATCGAGCGCGACAAGGAAAAGATCGAACGCCTGAAGACGCCGGACGCGCCCGCGCGCGACGCCGGCGACGGTGAACGCGCCCCGCGCAAGCCCGCGGCGGCCCGTGGCGGCGCCGGACGAGCCGACGCCGGCCGCGGCCGGCGCGATGACGGCGACGCACCGCGCCGCGCCGCTGGCGCCAAGCCCGCCCGCGCCCCGCGCGACCGCGACAACCAGTACGTCGCGCCCGCCACGCCCGCGGGCCGCTTCTATGATCCGTTCGAGGACGACGGCCCGGCGCCGGAATTCGCGCCCGAGCCTGATCACGACGACGAGATCGAATACGCCACCGAAGCCCGCGACGAAGCCGACTTTCATGCGCGCCGCCGCCCGCGCGAACCGCGCCAGGCCGAGGTGTTCCAGGTCTTCGCGCCCTGCCCCCAGGGCATGGAAGAAGCGCTGACCGCGGAAATGCAGGCGCTGGGCTATGAAGACGCCCGCGCCGGCCGCGCCGGCTGTTCCTTCAGCGCCGACTGGGCCGGCGTGCAGCGTGCCAATCTGTATTCGCGGCTGGCCACGCGCATCCTGGTCCAGGTCGCGCACGCCGAGATCTCGCACGAGGACGACATCCTCGACCTGGCCCGCGCCACGCCCTGGGAGCGCTGGTTCGGCGCCGAGCAGACGCTGCGCGTGGACACGTCGGCGATCAAGAGCCCGGTGCAGAGCCTGCAATACTGCAACCTGCGCGCCAAGGACGGCATCTGCGACCGCCTGCGCGAGCGCGAAGGCGAACGCCCCGACATCGACACCGTGCGCCCCGATGCGCGCGTGCACCTGTTCCTGACCGGCCATACCGCCACGCTGTACCTGGACACCTCCGGCGAATCGCTGTTCAAGCGCGGCTGGCGCCTGGACAAGGGCGAGGCCCCGCTGCGCGAGAACCTGGCGGCCGGCATGCTGGCCCTGGCCGGCTGGGATCCGGCGGCCCCGCTGCTGGATCCGTTCTGCGGCTCGGGCACCATCCTGATCGAGGCCGCCTGGATCGCGCTGGGGGTGCCTCCCGGCATCTCGCGCCCGTTCGGCTTCGAGCGGCTGCGCGGCCATGATCCGCGTCGCTGGCGCGATCTCAAGGAAGACGCCCGCGCCCGCATCCTGCCCCAGCTGGACGCGCCGCTGGTCGGCTACGACCTGGATCCGCAGGCGGTCGAATTCGCCCGCAACAACGCCGAACGCGCCTGGCTGACCTCGGAGTCGATCCGCTTTGAAGTGGGCGACGCCCGCCACATACAGGCGCCGGCCGACCATGGCTGGATCGTCACCAACCCGCCCTACGGCGAGCGGATGCCGACCGAGCAGGACGCGCAGCTCTGGTCCGAATGGGCCACCTGCCTGAAGCGCAACTTCGCCGGCTGGCAACTGCACATCATCACCAGTGACCTGGAACTGCCCCAGCGCATGCGCCTGAAGCCCAAGCGCCGCGTGCCGCTGCACAACGGCGCGCTGGATTGCCGCCTGTTCGGTTTCGAGCTGGTGGCCGCGGGCTACCG
Source organism: Achromobacter sp. Marseille-Q0513 (assembly GCF_018195695.1). Lineage (NCBI taxonomy): Bacteria > Pseudomonadati > Pseudomonadota > Betaproteobacteria > Burkholderiales > Alcaligenaceae > Achromobacter > Achromobacter sp. Marseille-Q0513. The sequence goes on from NZ_JAGTJY010000086.1 coordinate 24,041, forward strand.
GGACGCCTGATTCCCGGCGCCCCGCAACGGGGCGCCGGCGTCCTTCGGAATGGACGCCTCGTTGTAAAAGCGCCGCAACATGGTGCAGCTATCTTTGCTTATGGTGCCCCGCCGCAACGTTTTGGGGCATCATCGGCTACACGGTGTTGCCGATTCGCACCAGCCTCTTGCACACGACCAGGGTAAACCCTATAATTCGGGTTATCCCTAGTAGCTAAACAAATGTGCAAGCCCGTGGAGGCTAACGTGACGAACCTGAACAACACCATCCGCCTGACCGACGAACTCGAGCGTCAACTGATGCTCCAGGCGATCGAAGAGCAATTCCGCCCGCACCCGATGCGCGCCCTGGCCGCCGGACTGCGCAAGCTGGCCCACGGCATCCGCGCCCTGGTTGGCAAGGCGAGCGCGAAGGACGCGCACTCGGCCGCCTGAGCGCCGATGGGCCCCCGGCGGGCCCGGACAGATTTCCCCTTGGGGGCTGCATAGCCCCTTTTATAGACCCGCCCTCACCGGCGGGTTTTTTTTCGCCCCTGTCC
>NZ_JAGTJY010000087.1:0-24252 GCF_018195695.1 Achromobacter sp. Marseille-Q0513
ACGACGCCATGGCGGCTAGGGGTGGATTTCGTGCGGGCGTATCTGCGGGACAGCATACTAGGCCCAGGGCCAGACCGTGGGATGCGTGCCTGGCGGACAGGACGGCCGCGTCCAGCGCGCCGGCGTCTGCGAGAACCGCGCGGCATGGCGCAAGGCGACCAGCTCGCCAAAGCCCGATGATTCCGTTTGCAGGTAGGCATCGATGGCCGGCATGGGCGTGGCCAGCCCGCCCTCGATGCGGCCCAGGCCGCGCAGCCAGTGCGCGGTCTGCGCCAGCGACACGCGCACATGCCAGCTGCCGCCCTCGGTGGCCTGGCGCGCCAGCGCGGCCTGGGCGGCGAAGGCCATCAGGTAGCCGGAAGCGTGGTCCAGGATCTGCATGGGCAGCGGCTTGGGCGCCGGCTGTCCGGCGGCCTGGGCTTCGGCATGGTTGAAACCGGACGCGGTCTGCACCAAGGAATCAAAGCCGCGCCGCCTGGCCCAGGGGCCATGCTCGCCATAGGCCGACAGCGATACATAGACAATGCCCGGCCGGATCCGGGCCGCGTCCTGCGGGCCGAAGCCCTGCGCCGCCATGGCGCCGGGCCGGTAGCCCTGCACGAACACGTGCGCGCTGCGCAGCAGGTTGCCCAGCGCAATGCGGCCATCGGCCGTGTCCAGGTCGGCGAACACGGACAGCTTGCCCCGGCTGGTGTCGATGATGTTGTCGATGTTCGGAAGGTTCGGCGAATTCACCAGCATCACGTCGGCGCCATAGGCGGCCAGCGCGCGGCCGCAGACCGGGCCGGCGATGATGCGGGTCAGGTCGAGCACGCGGATGTCCGTAAGCGGGCGCGGATCCTGGCCATACTTGGGCAAGGGACGCGGATCGGCCTCGCCGATGCGTTCCAGCGTGAACAGCGGCTGCGCGGCGACGGTCTGCCCCTGCGGATGATGATCCCATTCATCGAAGCTGCGCATCGCGGCGACCACCATGCCGGCATCGGCGGCGGCCTGTTCGAAGTCGACGGCGGTCCAGCGCGCCAGCGCCCGCTCGACGGCGGCGCGGGTCGTGCCTTCGCCCGGCGGGCAGCCCAGCAAGGCCAGCGCGCCGTCGCGGTGGTGGGCGAAGTTGGCGTGGATGCGCACCCAGCCGCCATCGCCGCAGCGATACGCGCCCGTGATGGGGTCGTGGGGATCCAGCGTGACGCCGTTGATGCGGAAGTAGCTGCGGCATTCCTGCGCCGCATGCAGCATGTCGACGCTGACCTGCTGGCGCGCGCCGCCGCGCAGATGCCAGATCTCGGCGGCGGCCAGCGCGGCGGCGGCCATGCTGGTCTGCGCCGCCTGCCCGACGGCAAAGGATGAAGGCAAGACGGGATCGGCGCCGGTCAACGCGACATGCGCCAGCGCTTCGTCAGGCATGCCGGCGGACTGCCATAGCGCCTGCAGGACATTGCGCGATGTGGTGCCGGAGGAGGAGCGTCCCTTCAGGAAGGACGGGCGGAGGTCCATCAGATTTCCCATGGCGTCAGTCATCTTGCGGTGGTCTTCGTTCCGATTACATTGCCCAAGGTCCGGTCCGTCAATACGCGAACGGCGCGAGCGTGTTTCATGGTTTGACCAGATGCCGCCGCCCGCGTGCATCGCGCCCGATCGGCTGGTCACATCTGCTCGTAGTTTTTACATCGGCTGCCAGGTGGTGGCGCTGGCGGCGGGCCGAAGCGCGCGCGGGATAGAATGCCAGCCTTGCCGCAAGCCGGCACGATCCCACGCCCTCACGCCCTGGACCGCCCCATGCATACGCTGTTCTGGCTGCGCACCGATCTGCGCGCGCACGACAATCCCGCCCTGGCCGCCGCCGCGCGTGACGGCACGGTCACCGCGCTGTTCCTGGCGGCGCCCGGACAATGGAAACAGCATGGCGACGCGCCGGCCAAGGTCGACTTCTGGCTGCGCAACCTGCACGCGCTGGCGCGCGACCTGCGGGCCCTGGGCATCCCCCTGAAGCTGTTGACGGTGTACGACTGGCGCGAGGCGCCGGACGCCATCGCGCGCTTCTGCGCGGACCACGGTATCGCGCAGGTCCACGCCAACGCGGAGTGGGGCCTGAACGAGCGCCGTCGCGACGAGGCCGTGGCCGCCGCGCTGGGCGAAGCCGACGTGGAATGGACCCTGCACCAGGGCGGCACGCTGCTGCCGCCGGGCTCGGTGCTGACCGGCAAGGGCGAGTGCTACCGCGTCTACACGCCCTATGCGCGCGCCTGCCGCGAGAAGCTGCGCAGCGCGCCGCTGGCGGCGGTCGCCGCGCCCCGTCCGCAGACGCCACCGGCCTGGAGCGCGGACGCGCTGCCGGACCGCTTCGACGGCTTCGACCCGCCTTCGGACGCGGTGCGTGCGCTCTGGCCCGCCGGCGAGGATGCCGCCGGCGAGCGGCTGGCCAGCTTTGTCGACGAGGCCATCAAGTCCTACCAGGGCGACCGCGACTTCCCGTCGCGACCCGGCACGAGTTGCCTGTCGCCCTATCTGGCCGCCGGCGTGCTGTCGGCCGGCCAGGCGCTGCGCGCGGCGCAGGCGGCGAACCTGGGCGAGCTGGACAGCGGCAAGGCCGGCATCGCCACCTGGATCAATGAACTGCTGTGGCGCGAGTTCTACCAGCACCTGCTGGCCGCCTATCCCGAGCTGTCCATGCACCAGCCCATGAAGCCGGAAACCATCCATGTGCCCTGGCGCGACGCGCCCGAGGACCTGCTCGCCTGGCAGCAAGGCAAGACCGGCATCCCCATCATCGACGCCGCCATGCGGCAGCTGCTGGCGCTGGGCTGGATGCACAACCGGCTGCGCATGGTGACGGCGATGTTCCTGTCCAAGAACCTGCTGATCGACTGGCGCCTGGGCGAAGCCTGGTTCATGGCGCATCTGGTGGACGGCGATCTGGCCGCCAACAACGGCGGCTGGCAATGGAGCGCGTCCACCGGCGCCGACGCGGTGCCCTACTTCCGCGTGTTCAATCCGCTGTCGCAATCGCGCAAGTTCGATCCGGACGGCGCGTTCCTGCGCGAATGGCTGCCCGAACTGGCGCACCTGCCCGGCGACGCCATCCACGATCCCAGCCCGATGGAGCGCGTGGCCGCCGGCTATCCGGCGCCCATCGTCGACCTGGCCGGCAGCCGGCTGCGCGCGCTGGAAGCGTTCGGCAACCTGCCGCGCGCCTGAACCGGCGGGCATCGCGCGCCGGTTCGAGGGTCCGAGGCGCGCCAAGACAGCGCCGCCAGAACGCGCCCCTTGCCGCGCACCCAAAGCCGACCATCACATCACGCCGCGCCCCGCCCCGCGCATTTACGTTTTGCATAATTTTCAAATATCTTGACCTAAATCAAGATCGCCCTGGCGTCCCTCCCCGATGATCCGGCTGCAACTCGCCAACGCCCATCACAGGACGACAGACGCATGCGCAACAACCAGCCGGTGTACGACCAGGAATACACGCTGCACGATGAGCAGTATCTGATTTCCCGCACAGATGCGCGCGGCCGCATCATCTACGCCAACCCGGCGTTCGTTGAGGTCAGCGGTTTCTCGCGCGAAGAGCTGGTGGGCTCGGCCCACAACATCGTGCGCCATCCCGACATGCCCGAAGAGGCCTTCGCCGATCTGTGGCGCACCATCCAGCGCGGCGACTCGTGGACCGGCGTGGTCAAGAACCGGCGCAAGGACGGCGGCTACTACTGGGTGCTGGCCAACGTCACGCCCATCATGGAACGCGGCGAGACCATCTGCTACGCCTCGGTGCGCGTCAAACCCACGCGCGAACAGGTCGAGGCCGCCCAGGAGGCCTATGCGCGGCTGCGCAGCGGCGCGCGCGGCATCCGCCTGAGCCGGGGCCAGGCCAAGCCCACCGGGCTGCGCGGCCTGCTGGCGCGGCTGATGCTGTGGCGCCTGACCGGCGTGCGCTCGCGCATGCTGGCCTGGGCCTGCCTGGCCTGTGCGCTGTTCCTGGGCGCGTCCGGCGTGGCCATCGGCGCCCTGTATGACAGCATGGACACGCGCGAGCTGGCCGTCGCCGGCGCGCTGCTGGCCGCCGGCGTGGCGCTGATCTTCGCCTCGGGCTGGGGCTTCGCGCGCTCCATCACCGGCCTGCTGGTCACGGCCACCGACTTCACCCGGCAGATCGCGGCGGGCAATCTCAGCACGCCGCTGCCCCCCGCCAGCCTGCGCGACGAGATCGGCGCGCTGAAGTTCTCGCTGGAAGTGATGCGCAAGAGCCTGGTCAGCATCACGCGCGACGTGCACCAGGGCATCGAGAGCGCGCTGCATTCGGCCGCCGAGATCGCCGACGGCAACGCCGACCTGTCGGCGCACACGCAGCGCCAGGCGGCCTCGCTGGAAGAAGCAGCCGCCAGCATGGCGCAGCTGGCGTCCACCGTGAAGCAGAACGCGTCCAGCGCCTACGAGGCCGACCAGAAGGCCGGCCAGGCCACCGACGTGGCACGGCGCGGCGGCGAGGTGGTGGGCGACGCGGTCCAGGCCATGCAGGGCATCGTGCAGAGCACGTCAAGGATCTCGGAGATCGTCGGCATCATCGACGGCATCGCCTTCCAGACCAATATCCTGGCGCTCAATGCCGCCGTGGAAGCCGCCCGGGCCGGCGGCGCCGGCAAGGGCTTCGCGGTGGTGGCGGCCGAGGTGCGCAGCCTGGCGCAGAAGAGCGGCACGGCGGCGCGCGAGATCAAGGAACTGATAGAAACGTCCAACCAGCGGGTGGCCGAAGGCGTGCGCCACGTGGAGCGCGCCGGCGACGCCATGCTGGACATCGAGACTTCCGTGAAGCAGGTGACGCAGATCGTCAATGAGATCGCCGCCATCTCGTCCGAGCAGCACACTGGCATCGACAATGTCAGCCGCACCATTTCCGAGACCGACACCGCCGCGCAGCGCAATGCGGCGCGGGTGGAACAGGCCAGCCTGGCGGTGGACAATCTGCGCACGCGCGGCGCGCACCTGCGCCATGCCATTGAAGTTTTCCGCGTCGCCGGCCAGCAGACGGTGTTGCCCAAGCGCGCGCAGACGCCGGCGCCCGCAGGCCTGATCAGCGCGCCGCGCGGCGCGCAGCGGCTACTGGAACAGCGTCAGGCTTCCTGAGCGGCGCCGCCTTCCTGAGCGGCTTCCTTGTCCAGCCGCTTCATGAAGACCTGCAGCTCCTTCACCACCTGCTGGTCGCCGCGCGCCCGCGCCGCTTCCAGCCCGGACTCCCAGGCCGCGCGCGCGCCGGCCTTGTCGCCCTGCCCCAGGCAGGCCTTGCCCAGCCACTTCCAGGCCACCGAATAGTCGGGATCGAATTCCAGCGCCACGCGCAGATGCCGCTCGGCGTCGCCGAAGCAGTCCTGCTCGGCGTAGGCCTTGCCCAGCGAGAAGCGCAGCAGCATGTTGTCCGTACCCTTGGCCAGCATGGTCTCCAGGCGTTCTGTCATTCCTTGCATGGTCGGGCTCCTTGTGCTTGCGGCGGTGGCGTAGGCGACATCATAGGCGGGCGGCGCGCATAAAGCGGCAATGGCCCCGCTTGATGCAGGGATTGCGCACGCCTGGGCAGCAAGCATCCGTTTCCGTGCGTTTCAAGTCGCGGCGAAACGGGAATGTCCGGGCGATGATCGCGTCATATGCTTGATCGCGCGCCCTTTTCCTGGTGTCCGTCCATGCCCATCTTGCACCACCGCATTCTGCCGCGTCTTGCCCCCCTCCTGCTGCTGCCGCTGGCGGCCGCCGCGCTGGCCCAGCCGCCGGCGGCGGATCCGGCGCGCGAGGCCGCGCTGGTCAACCGCATCACCTGGGGCGCCACGCCGGCCGAGCTGGCCCGCATCCGCGAACTGGGGCCGGACCGCTATCTGCAGGCCCAGCTGCACCCCGCCCCCGGCGCCGCGCTGCCGGCCGAGGTGCAGCGGCGCATCGACGCGCTGCCGATCTCACGGCAATCGGACGAGGATGCGCAGGCCGAACAGCGCCGGCTGCGCCAGGACGCCAAGGACCAGACGCCCGACGCCCGGGTCCAGGCGCAGCGGGACGCGCGCGTGATCGCCCGCGACCGCGCCGACGCCACGGCCGACCGCGCGGTCTGGCGCGCGCTGTACTCGCCCAACCAGCTGCAGGAGCAGATGACCTGGTTCTGGATGAACCACTTCAACGTCTACGCCCCCAAGGGCGACGTGGGCGCCTTCATCGGCAGCTATGAAGACCGCGCCATCCGGCCGCACGCGCTGGGCAAGTTCCGCGACCTGCTGGCCGCGACCATCCGCTCGCCGGCCATGCTGCTGTACCTGGACAACGCGCAGAACGCGGCCGGCAAGATCAACGAGAACTATGCGCGCGAGCTGATGGAGCTGCACACGCTGGGCGTGAAAGGCGGCTATACGCAGACGGACGTGCAGGAGTTGGCGCGCATTCTCACCGGCCTGGGCATCGCCCGGCGCCAGGAGCCGCCCAAGGTGCGGCCCGAGCTGCGCGCGCAGGTGGTGCAGGACGGGCTGTTCCTGTTCAATCCGGCGCGCCACGACTACGGCGACAAGCAGTTCCTGGGCCACCGCATCGCCGGCGCCGGCCTGTCCGAGGTCGACCAGGCCGTGGACCTGCTGGCGCGCCATCCGGCCACCGCGCATTTCATCAGCGCCAAGCTGGCGGCCTATTTCCTGGGCGACGCGCCGCCGCCCGCGCTGGTCGACAGAATGGCGCGCACCTTCCTGGCCAGCGACGGCGACATCGCCGCCGTGCTGCAGACGCTGTATGCCTCGCCCGAATTCGCGCGCTCGCTGGACGCAGGCGTGTTCAAGGATCCGGTGCACTATGTGTATTCGTCGCTGCGGCTGGCCTATGCCGGCATGCCGACCATCGTCAATCCCCGGCCCGCGCTGAACCTGCTGCGCCAGCTCGGCCAGCCGCTGAACCAGCGCCTCACGCCCGACGGCTACCCGCTGGCGCAATCGGACTGGGCCGGCCCCGGCCAGATGACGGCGCGCTTCGAGACGGCGCGCGCGATCGCCGCCGCGCCGCCGAACTTCTACCGCGATCCCGCCGAGAACCCGCAGCAGCAGCAGCAGCAGCAGCAGCAGCAGCAGCAGCAGCAGCAGCAACAACAAGCGCAAGCGCCGCAGCCGCCGTCGCCGCGCCTGCCCGACCTGCTCAAGGCCTATGCCGGCACCGGACTGTTCGACCGGCTGTCGCCCGACACGCGCCAGGCGCTGGCGCAGGCCGCCAACCCCCGCGACGCCAATACCTATCTGCTGGCCTCGCCCGAGTTCATGCGGCGCTAGCCCCCGTCCGCACGACAAGGCCCCAGTCCGCCCCGGAGATCATCATGCACCGTCGCCGCCTGCTCCAGCTCATGGCCGCCGCCCCCTTCGCGCTGGGCGCCGGCCGCCTCTACGCCGCGCCGGCCGCGCGGGACAACCGGCTGCTGGTCGTGTTCATGCGCGGCGCCTACGACGCCGCCAGCCTGCTGGTGCCGGCCGCCAGCGACTTCTATTACGAGTCGCGGCCCACCATCGCCATCCCGCGCCCAGGCAGCGGCGCCGACGCCGCGCTGCCGCTGGCCGACGGCTGGGCGCTGCATCCCGCGCTGGCCGCCAGCCTGATGCCGTTCTACCAGCGGCGCGAGCTGGCCTTCCTGCCCTTCGCCGGCACCGAGGACACCAGCCGCAGCCACTTCGAGACGCAGAACCGCATCGAGCTGGGACAGGGGCTGGACAAGAGCGGCGCCGGCTACGGCTCGGGCTTTCTGAACCGGTTGGCGGGCGTGCTGGGCGATGAGCGCGGACAGGCCGCCGCCTTCACCGTCGACGTGCCGCAGATCTGCCGGGGCGCGGCCCACGTGCCCAACGTGGACCTGGGCGGCGCCAGTCGCCAGTCGCGGCTGAACGACAAGGACAACCAGGCCATCGCGTCCATGTACCGGCGCACCGAGCTGAACGCGACCGTGGCCGAAGGCCAGCGCATCATGAGCGCGGCGCGCCAGGAAATGGATGCGGAGATGCAGGCCGCCAATGGCAACGCGGTGTCGGCCGACCGGCTCGAACAGGAGGCGCGGCGCATCGCCCGCTTCATGCGCGACCAGTACAACCTGGGCTTCGTCGACGTGGGCGGCTGGGACACCCACGTGGGCCAGGGCGGCGCCAGCGGCGCGCTGGCCACGCGGCTGGGCCAGTTGGGACGGGCGCTGGCGGCCTACGCCGACGCCATGGGCGATGCCTGGAAGCGGACCACGGTGGTGGTCATCAGCGAATTCGGCCGCACCTTCCGCGAGAACGGCAACAAGGGCACCGACCATGGCCATGGCACCGTGTACTGGGTGATGGGCGGCGCGGTGCGCGGCGGACGCGTCGCCGGCCGCCAGGTCGAGGTGCGCCGCGACACCCTGTTCCAGGACCGCGACTACCCGGTGCTGAACGAATACCGCGCCGTCTTCGCCGGCCTGTTCGCGCGCCTGTACGGACTGGACGCGGCCCGACTGGCGCAGGTGTTTCCGGGAGTCCGGCCGCTGGACCTGAAACTGGTCTGAACGCGGGCGCGAGTCCGCCAGCCCGGCCGGGACGCAAGCGCTCATTTCCACGACGCCGGCAGGGCATTGCGCGGGACGCGGCGACGCCTTGTTCTAGAATTCGTGGGTTTCCCCGTGCCGCCGGGCGTCCTGTCCCGGGACCGCCCCCTTCCCGCCTCTTTCCATGCCCTTGCACCTCATCGCGCTGGCCGCCGCCGCTTTCGGCATTGGCACCAGCGAATTCGTCATCATGGGCCTGCTGCCCGACGTGGCCGCCGACCTGGGCGTGTCGATCGACATCGCCGGCCTCTTGATCACCGGCTACGCCATGGGCGTGGTGATCGGCGCGCCCATCATGGCCATCATCACCGCCCGGCTGCCGCGCAAGACCACGCTGATCGGGCTGGCCAGCACCTTCGTGATCGGCAACCTGCTGTGCGCGCTGGCGCCCGGCTACGCCACGCTGATGGCGGCGCGCGTGTTCACGGCCTTCTGCCACGGCGCCTTCTTCGGCATCGGCGCGGTGGTGGCCGCCGACCTGGTGCCGCGCAACCAGCGCTCCAGCGCCATCGCGCTGATGTTCACCGGCCTGACGCTGGCCAATGTGCTGGGCGTGCCGCTGGGCACGGCGCTGGGCCAGGCCGCCGGCTGGCGCTCGACCTTCTGGGTGGTCAGCGGCATCGGCCTGCTCGCGGTGGCGGCGCTGGCGGCCTGGCTGCCGGCCCGCATCCCCATGCAGCCCGGCAACATCCTGCGCGAATTCAAGGTGCTGCGCGATCCGCGCGTGCTGTGGCCGCTGGCCGCCAGTGCACTGGCCTCGGCCGCGCTGTTCTGCGTGCTGACCTATATCGCGCCGCTGCTGCGCGACGTGACCGGCGTGTCCGAGCGCGGCGTCACCGGCGTGCTGCTGCTGTTCGGCGTGGCGCTGACCGTGGGCAGCACGCTGGGCGGACGGCTGGGCGACCGCAACCTGGAATTCTGGCTGACGCGCATGTTCGCGGGGCTGGTGCTGGTGTTCCTGGCGCTGTCGCAGGCGGTGCACGCGCTGGCGCCCATGCTGGCGCTGGTGTTCATCTGGGGCACGCTGGGCTTCGCGCTGGTGCCGCTGCTGCAGACGCTGATCGTGGACCAGGCGGCCGAAGCGCCCAACCTGGCGTCCACCTTGAATCAGGGCGCCTTCAACCTGGGCAACGCCGGCGGCGCCTGGCTGGGCAGCATGGCGCTGGGCAGCGGCCTGCCGCTGACCGGCCTGCCCTGGATGTCCGCCGCCATCGCTGCGGCGGCGCTGTTGTTGACGCTGTGGGGCACCCGCCGCCACGGCCGCCGCGCGGCTACACTGGCCGGACAAGCCGGCGACGAAGCCCTGCCGCTGCGCTCGAACGCCTGATCTGGAGTCCCCATGAGCACGATCTACGATTTCTCCGCCCGCGGCATCGACGGCACCGAGCAAGCGCTGGACCAGTACCGCGGCCGCGTGCTGCTGATCGTGAACGTGGCGTCCAAGTGCGGTTTCACGCCGCAATACACCGGCCTGGAATCGCTGTACCAGGCCCACCGCGACGCCGGCCTGACGGTGCTGGGCTTTCCCTGCGACCAGTTCGGCCACCAGGAGCCGGGCTCCGAGGAAGAGATCCGCGCCTTCTGCGCCACCAAGTACGACATCAGCTTCCCGCTGCACGCCAAGATCGAAGTCAACGGCGCCGACGCGCACCCGCTGTACCGCTGGCTCAAGGGCGAGAAGCCCGGCGTCTTCGGCACCGAGGGCATCAAGTGGAACTTCACCAAGTTCCTGGTCGGCCGCGATGGCCAGGTGATCCGGCGCTACGCGCCCACGGACACGCCGGCCGGGATCGAGAAGGACATCCTGCGGGCGCTGGCGGCGCCGGCGGGCTGAGGCGGCGCAGGCGCGGCATGGACCGCCGCGCGCCGTCTCACACGTCGAAGAACACCGTTTCCCCGGGACCCTGCATCCGCACGTCGAACAGGTACGCCACCTCGTTGTTGCGCTGCACGCGCCGCGCCAGCAAGGTCTCCCGGCGTGCCGGCGGCACGGCATTGAGCACGGCGTCGGCGGCGTTCGCCAGTGCCTCGTCGTCGAAATAGACGCGCGTGAACACGTGCAGCAGCAAGCCCCGCATTGTGATGATCATGTCGATGTGCGGCGCTTCGCCGGCCGCCTGGGCCGCCGGCTTGACCGTGTCGAAGGCATACCGGCATTGCGCATCGGTGCCGGTGCCGCTGCGGCCGATGCCCCGGAAATCCAGGGCCTGCGCCTCGTCCGCATGGCGCGGATAGCCGCCGGCGCCGTCCACCTGCCAGATCTCGACCAGCGCATCCGACACGGCGGCGCCATCGCCATCCAGCACCCGGCCCTCCAGCCGTATGCGTGCACCGCGGGCATGCGGGCCGGCCACCACGCTGTCGTAGGGCTGGCCGAAGTCGTAGCCGTACTGCCGCGCCGCCAGGCCGTAGGCGAAGTAGGGTCCGACGGTTTGCGACGGCGTCTGGCCGAAATGGGTTTGCTGTCCATGCATCATGGCGTGCCTCATCGGGATTCGAACGGGGTTTCGCCGGCGCCGCGCAGCACGATATCGTAGCGGTAGCCCAGCGCACAGCCTTCCTGCGTCAGGTCCAGGCTGAAGTCGGCCACCAGCCTGCCGCGCACCGCCGCCGGCGTGCCGGTGTACATGGGGTCGTACTGCAGCAGGGGGTCGCCCGGGAAGTACATCTGCGTGACCAGGCGGCTGGCGAAGCACTGGCCGAACAGCGAAAAATGGATGTGTTGCGGCCGCCAGGCATTGGGATGATTGCCCCAGGGATAGGCGCCCGGCTTGATCGTCAGGAAGCGGTAGCGCCCCTGGTCGTCGGTCATGCAGCGCCCCGCGCCCAGGAAGTTGGGATCGAGCGGCGCGTCGTGCCGGTCTGCCTTGTGCACGTAGCGGCCGGCGGCGTTGGCCTGCCAGATCTCCACCAGCGTGTTGCGCACCGGGCGGCGACGTTCATCCAGCACCTGGCCCGCCAGCACCATGCGCTCGCCTATCGGTTCGCCATTGCGGCGAGCATTGCGGGTCAGGTCGTGGTCCAGCTCGCCGACGCAGCCGTGGCCGTAGACGGGCTGGCGCAGCTCGCCCAGCGCCGCCTTGAGCGGCACCAGGGGCTGCCGAGGCCCGCGCTTGGCGGTCGAGCGATAGCCCTCGTAGAGATAGGCCGGGTGGCTGCTCCAGTCCCGGGCGGACAGGCTGAGAGCCGGGCCGGCCTGCCGCGCGGGGTCGATTGGCGTTTTCATCGAGATCTCCAGGAAGAAATGAATGTGGCGCAGGAATGTGGCGGGATCATCCCCGCGCGGCATCCGGGACGTCCGCCGCGCCATCGGCCAGGCCACGTTCGCGCAACAGCGCAGACACCAGTCCGAACCCGTGGTTGGCCACGGGCACGCCGCAATAGACCGCCGCCATCAGCAGGACTTCCTTGATATCGGCGGGCGACAGACGGGAGGATTCCGGGCCGTCCAGCGCGGCGCGCGCGTGCAGCGTGAACTCCTCGTACGCGCGGGTCCCCAGCATCATTGCCAGCACCAGGTAGCGGCGCGTCCGGTCATCCAGCCCCGGCCGGCCCCAGACATCGTTCCAGGCATGCCCCGTGATCAGGTCCTGGAAGTCGGCATTGAATGGGTTGCGCGCCGCCAGCGCCTTGTCGACCCAGGCGTCGCCCAGGATCCGGCGCCGGTTGCGCTCGCCGGCCGCCAGCATTTCGTTGTGCGCGCCGTCACGGGCCGGGGCGGCGGGCGATTGCCGGGATGTCATGATGTGCTCCTTTGGAAACAGGCCGGTCGACGATCAACTCGCCCGATTGCGCTCGAATTCGCGCCGCAACACGCCGACGTGGTGCAGCGTGCCCGCCGCGATGCCCTCGGCCAGATCGGCGCGAAACCATTCCCGCGCCACGTCGTCGGGCACGGCATCGCACAGTTGCTGGATGTTCCGGCGCATGCGGGCTTCGTCCACCACCAGGCCTTCCAGCGCATCGGCCATCGCGGCCAGGCTGCCCTGCACCGTCATGACCAGCGCCGGCCAGTCGGCCTGCTCGGCCTGCCACAATCCCAGTGCGCGCTCGTTCTCCTGCGGCATGGCGGACAGCAGGCTGGCGACCAGCTGCGGCGCGCGCGCGGCGGCGGCGATCGCGGTCAGGCAGGACGCGGGGTTGCGCTTGTGCGACATCGCGGAGGACGCACCGCGCCCGGGCGCCGCCGGTTCGAACGCTTCCGCCACCTCGAACTGCCCGGCCAGCGCCAGGTCGCGGCCGATCTTGCCCAGGCTGCCCGCCAGGATGCCGAGCTCGCAGCCCAGGCCGTTCCAGGCGTCGCGCTGCGTGTGCCACGACAGGCCGGGATCACGCAGCCCCAGCGCGCGCGCCATGCTGGCCGCGACCGCCTGGCCCTTGCCATCCATGTTCGCCAGCGTGCCGACGGGGCCGCCCAGCTGCAGCTGCAATGCCTGCTCGGCGGCATGGCGCAACCGCGCATCGGCGCGCACCAGCGGCGCGGTCCACCCCAGGCACTTGAATCCGAAGCTGGTGACCGACGCCGGCTGCATCAGGGTACGCGCCAGCGCCGGGGTGTGCGCATGCGCCTGGGCCAGCGCCAGGCCCGCCAGGATGGCGCGGCGCAGGTCGGCGGCCATCAACGCCAGCGCTTCCCGGGTCAGCAGCGCCAACGCGGTATCCGCGATGTCCTGGCTGGTGCTGGCGGCATGGGTATACCGGGCGGCCCCTTCGTCATGCGCCTGCACGGCCTGCCGCAGCGCCTGGATCAGCGGTATCGCCACGCTGCCCGCGCCCGCCGCGCCGGCGGCGATCGCGGCCACGTCGTAGCGCGAGACATCGCAGTGCGCCGCGATCGCCCGGGCAGCGTCGGCGGGAATCACGCCCTGCTCGGCCTGCGCCCGCGCCAGCGCCGCCTCGACCCGCAACATCGCCGCCAGCACGCTCCGATCCGAGAAAATGTCGCGGCAGGCGGGGCGCGAGAGAAAGGACTGGAACAGGGTCATGAGTGTTCCACCGCGCGGGCCTCGACCAGCCGCACCAGTCCCAGCAGCATTTCGGTATTGGGCACCGCGATTCCCGCGCGGCGCGCCTGGGCGACCACTGCGCCGTTGATGGCCGCGATTTCGGTCCGGCGGCCGGCCAGCACGTCCTGCAGCATGGAAGGCTTGTGACCCGCATGATGGGCCAGGGCATGGGCGACGCTGGCCATGCAATGCGCCGCGTCCGCGGCCACGCCCGCCGACCGGGCGGTCGCGACCACCTCGGCCACCACCGCGCGCGCCAGGGCCATGCCTTCCGGCGCCGCGTTCAACTGCCCCACCGTGCAGCCGGTCACGGCGCAGAGGCTGTTCAAGGCGGCATTGAATGCCACCTTCTCCCAGATGGCGACCCATGCCTGCGCGTCCACCTCGCACTGCAATGCGGCCAGGTTCAGGACCTCCGCCACCCGCGCCGCCGCCTGCTGCTGCTGAATCACCAGCGGCATGAGGCGCACCAGCCCCTGCCCATGCGAACGGACGTGGCCCGGCCCGCACAGATCGGCGGGCCATGTGGTCATGCCGACCAGGATGCGCTCCTGCCGTACATGGCGGCCGACGGCCTCGACATTGCCCAGCCCGTTCTGCAGCGTCAGCACCAGTGTGTGGGGCGCAAGCAGTCTTTCCACGGCGGCCAGCGCCTGCCCGGTGTGCAGGGTCTTGGTGAACACGATCAACAGGTCAGGGGCCTCGCTGGCCTGCTCGGGGCGGCACGCAGCCAGCCGGGAGACATGGCGGCTGCCGGCGTCGGTATCCAGGCGCAGGCCGGCGTCCCGGATGGCCGCCAGATGCGCGTCGTCGATATCCAGCAGCACGACACGCTGGCCGGCTTCCGCCAGCAGGCCGCCGAACAATGACCCCATGGCGCCGGCGCCGAGAATCGCGATGTTCATGGCTGCTCCTTGCGTGCGGGAATATGACGCCGCACCAGCAACAGGGACAGCAGCGCGAACAGCATGACCGAGCCGAGCAGCGTCAGATACCCTTGAGCGCCCCCGCGCGTGATGACGGCCGCGCCGGCGAAAGCGCTGAGAATGGCGCCAAGCCGCCCGAAAGCCAGGGCCGAGGCCGTGCCCGTGGCCCGCACGCGGGTGGGATAGATAAACGCGCAAAGCGCGTACATGGTGGATTGCACCGCGTTGACGAACAGGCCATGCACGCCGAAGCCGAAGATCATCAGGCTGGCGTTCTGATTGGCGTCCACCGTCAGCATGGCGTAGGCGCTGGCGGCAGCGCCGAAGCAGCAGATGGCCAGCGGCCACAATGAGCCCCAGCGCGTCATCGCCGCCGCGCAGGCCAGCGCGCCGATCACCCCGCCCAGGTTGTACGCGGTCAGGCCCGAACCGGCGATACCCAGCGGCAGCCCCTCGGAGGCCAGCATGGTGGGCAGCCAGCTGAAGGCGCTGTAGACCGCGGTCAGGCACATGAAGAATGCGATCCAGATGAGAACGGTGTCGCGCGCGTACCCCTGGCCGAACAGCGCGCGCACGCCGCCCTGCCCTTCGCCGGCCTGCTCGCGGCTGTCGACGTAGCGCACGCCATCGGCCATGGGCCGCCGCATCCTGGCCAGCAAGGCCGTCAGTTCGTTCCAGCGGGCGCGGTGCCGCGACAGGTAGCGCGGCGACTCGGGCAGCGCGATCGACAGCACGATGCCCAGCCCGACAGCCATCGCGCCGCCCGAGAAGAACAGCGCGCGCCAGCCGTAGGCGGGCAGCACCAGCCCCGCGAACAGGCCCGCCAGCATGCCGCCCAGCGGCACGCACACGATCGTGGCGGTCACCGCCAGGGTACGGCGGCGCGCCGGCGTGAATTCGGCGGTCATCGTGGTCGCGCTGGGCAAGGCGCCGCCGATGCCCAGCCCGGCGATGAACCGCAAGGCCGCGACCGCCGTGGCGTTTGGCGCCAGGCCGATGGCGCAGGTGGCGGCGCCGAACACGAGCACGCTGGCGATGACCGCCGAACGGCGTCCGTAGCGGTCGGCGAACAGGCCCGCGAAGGCGCTGCCGATGCCCATGCCGATCAGGCCGGCGGCCACGGCTGGCGCGAAGGCTTCGCGGGTGATGCCCCACTCCTTGATCATCATCGGGATGGCGAAACCGATGAGCTGGCCGTCGAAGCCGTCCATCACGATCGACAGTGCGGCGAGCAGCACGACGAAGCCCTGCATCGTGCTGAAAGGCCCGTCGTCGAGCAGCTTGCCGATGTCGGCGGCGGCGCCGGGCGGCGGGACCGGCCGGGCTGGATCCACCGGCGCCTCGAACGGCGGCGCCGGCAAGGCCTGTGCCGCCGATGCCTGGGAGGGAAGAATAGTCATTGCTTGTCTCCTTTCGCGGGCACCTTGTCTGCGTTCCGGGCCCTGCGACGGTCTGCTGCGGTTGAGAGAACTGCGTCTACAGCCCTTGATCCACGGGAAAATCCAACGGCAGGCCGACATAGTTTTCGGCCAGAACGGCGCGGGCCGATCGGGACCGGGCCAGATAGTCGAGTTCGGCGTGCTGCAGTTTTTGCTGCAACTCGCCCGCGCCCGGCGCCACATGCAACAGCGACGTCATCCACCAGGAAAAACGCTGCGCCCGCCAGACACGCGCCAGCGCCGTGGCGCTGTAGGCATCGAGCTGATCGGCGCTGCCATCGTTGTAGAACCGTCCGAAGGCGCGCGCCAGGATGAACACGTCCGATATCGCCAGATTCAGCCCTTTGGCGCCGGTGGGCGGGACGATATGCGCCGCGTCCCCCGCCAGGAACAGGCGTCCGGACCGCATCGACTCGACGACGACGCTGCGCATGCCGACCACGGTCTTGCTGAAGATCTCTCCTTCCCGCAGCGTCCAGCCTTCGTGCGTGCGCAGCCTGGCGTGGAATTCGCTCCAGATCCGGTCATCGGACCAGTGTTCGGTCTTGTCCAACGGATCGCATTGCAGGTACATCCGCTGTACCTGGGCAGAGCGGGTGCTGACCAGGGCGAATCCGGTGGCGCCCCGGGCGTAGATCAGCTCGCGCGACGACGGTGGCCCGTGACACAGGATGCCCAACCAGGCATAGGGGTAGATATGTTCATGGACCTTGGGATGGCTCTCCAGCACGAGCGGCCGGCAGACGCCCTGGGACCCGTCGCAGCCCGCGACGAAATCCGCCTGGATCGTCCGAGGCTGTCCGTCAGGGTCGCGATAGGACACACGCGGCGCGTCAGAATCGATATCGCGCACGCGGACATCGGACACCTCGAAGCGGATATCCCCTCCAGTCGCCAGCCGCGCGGCCACCAGATCCTTCAGCACGTCGTGTTGCGGATACACCATGACGGTCTTGCCGCCGGTCAGGCCGGCAAGATCGATCCGCAGGTCGCGGCCGTCATGGCGCAGGATCGTGCCCTCATGGCGCGATCCCTCCCGCTGCATGCGCTCGCCCGCGCCGATGTCGGCCAGGATGTCGATGGTGCCCTGCTCCAGCACGCCGGCGCGGATCGTGGCTTCGACGACCGCGCGCGAGCGGGTTTCCAGGACGATGGACGCGACGCCCAGTCGATGCAACATATGCGACAGCGCCAGGCCCGCGGGACCCGCGCCGATGATCGCCACCTGCGTTCTCATCATGTCTGCTCCGGTTCGGCGGGCTAGAACGGATAGCCGCGCGGCGTGGTCTGCACGGACACCCAACGCAGATCGGTGAAGGCGTCGATGCCGGCCTGTCCGCCGAAGCGGCCCATGCCGCTATGCTTGACACCGCCGAACGGCATCTGGGGTTCGTCCTGCACCGTCGGCCCGTTGACATGGCAGATGCCGGACTCGATGCGCCTGGCCACGTTGATCGCGCGCGCCACGTCGCGGCCGAACACGGCGGCGGAGAGCCCGTACTCGTTGTCATTGGCGCACGCCACGGCCTCCTCGACGCCGTCGACCCGGACGATGCCCTTGACCGGCCCGAAGGCTTCCTCGTGGTAGATGCGCATGTCCGCGGTGACATGATCCAGCAAGGTCGCCGGCATCAGCGTGCTGTCCGCCTTGCCTCCCGCCACCAGGCGCGCGCCCTTCTCGAGCGCGTCGTCGATCAGGGCATTGCAGGACCGCACGGCGCCCATGTCCACGACCGATCCCAACACCACGTCGCCATGGCGCGGATCGCCCAGCGACAGGGATGTGGCGCGCGCGGCCAGTCGCCCGACGAAGTCGTCCGCGATGCGCCTGTCGACGATGATGCGCTCGGTCGACATGCAGATCTGGCCGCTGTTGGCATAGGCGCCGAACACCGCCGCGTCGACCGCCGCGTCCACGTCGGCGTCGTCGAGCACGATGAACGGCGCCTTCCCTCCCAATTCCAGCACGGCCGGCTTGAGGTAATCGGCGCAGACGGCCGCGATCTTCCTGCCCACCGCCGTCGATCCAGTGAAATTGACGCGGCGGACGGCCGGATGCGACACCATCGCGTGCACGACCGCGGCCGCGTCGGCCGGCGCATGCGTGATGTAGTTCAGCACGCCCCTGGGCAGGCCCGCCGCGTGCAGCGCATCGACGACCAGCGCCTGCGTCGCTGGGCAGATCTCGCTGCCCTTGAGCACCACCGTATTGCCGCAGGCAAGCGGCGCGGCGATCGCACGCACGGCCAGGATCACCGGCGCGTTCCAGGGCGCGATGCCGAGCACGACGCCGGCGGGCTGGCGCAAGGCCATCGCAAGGCTGCCCGGCACGTCGGACGGGAGGACCTCGCCGCCGATCCGGGTGGTCATGGAGGCAGCCTCGGCCAGGATATTGGCGGCAAGCGCCACGTTGAAGCCCGCCCAGGCCGCGGCGGCGCCCGTTTCGGCCGCCATCGCCGCCGCCAGTTCGCCCGACTTTGCGGCCAGGGCCTGCGAAGCCTTGAGCAGCAACGCGCGGCGTTCCCCCGGGCCGGTTGCGGACCAGCTCTTGAATGCCGCCGCCGCGGCCTCGACGGCGGCAAGCGCGTCATCGGGGCCCGCCGCCGGCGCGACGGCGGCCACGCGGCCATCCAGCGGATTGCGACGCTCGAACACGGCGCCGCTGGCGGCCTGCGCCTTCTCACCGTTGATCAGCAGGGATACTTTCATGGATTTGTCTCCTTGTAGAGGGCGGGCGGTCCCCGTTTGCAAACGCCCTGCCTGCCGCGCCGCATCACGCCACCCGCACCTCGACCAGCCTGGGCTCGCCGCTGTCCAGGGCGTCGGCCAGGGCGTCACGCAGGCGCCGCGGATCTTCGACGCGCAGGCCCTTGCATCCCATCCCCGCGGCCAGCGCCGGAAAATCCAGGCCGGGCAGCTCGGTACCCTCGATGACGTCGTCCTTGGCAAACCCGAATACCGGCGCGAAGTCCTGCAGGGCCGCGTAGCGCCGGTTGTTGAGGATCAGGAACGTGATGGGCAGGTTGAGCTGCCGCGCCGACCACAGCGCCTGCGGCGAGTACATGCTGGAGCCGTCGCCGATCAGCGCGATGACGCGCCTGCCCGGCTTGCCCAGCGCCACCCCCACCGCCGCCGGCATGCCATAGCCCAGGCCGCCGCTATCCATGGTGTAGAACGTTTCGGACCGCACGTGAGGCAGGCATGCCTGCATGACCGGACGCGCGCTGGGCGCTTCCTCGACGACGATATCGTCGGGGCGACGCAGTTCGGCCAGGGTCTGCAGGACGAACGCCGTGCTCATGGGCATGTCCGCCGCGGCGCGAGGCGTGGGCTGCCGGGCCGGCGGCAAGCGCCTGGCCACCGCGGGCGCCGGCCTGGCCAGCAGGTCGCGCAGGCTGAGCCGCAGACTGCCAACGGCCGTGACGCCGACCGGCGTCCAGGCGGCCGTGTCGGGATCTTCGGTCAACTGGCACAACGCCGCGCCTTCCGGCACATGGGGCCCCGCTCCTTCGACGTGATAGGCGAAGGCGGGCGCGCCGGCGACCAGGATCAGGTCATGGCCTGCCAGCCGGCTGACGATGGACTCACGCATGGCGGGCAGAAAGCCCGCGAACAGCCGGTGATCCTCGGGAAAGCTGCAGCGTCCCGACATCGGCGCGGCCCAGACGCGCGCATTGTGGCGCTGCGCCAAGGCCACGATGTCGTCCCAGGCATTGTCGCGGTCCACGGCGGCGCCGACCACGATGGCCGGACGCTCGCTGGCATCCAGCATCGCGCCTATCCTGTCGATGATCGATGGCTGCGCGCGCACCGCAACGCTGACCAGGCGAGGCGCCACCGGCGCCGCGGGCTGATCCCAGTCGTCGACCGGCACCGAAACCAGCACCGGCCCGCATGGCGGCATCATCGCGATGTAGTAGGCGCGGGCGATGGCCTGGGGCACGTCCTGCGCCCTGGCGGGCTCGATGCTCCACTTCACGTAGGGCCTGGGCAGCTCGGCGGCCCGGCTGGAACACAGGAACGGCTCGAACGGCAGGATGGCACGGGCCTGCTGGCCGGCGACGATCACCAGGGGCGTGCGATTCCGGTAGGCGGTAAAGATGTTGCCCATCGCGTTGCCCACGCCCGCCGCCGAATGCAGGTTCACCAGCGCCGCGTTGCGGGTGGCCTGCGCGTAGCCGTCCGCCATGCCGACCACCGTGGCTTCCTGCAGGCCCAGCACATAGCGGAACGACATCGGAAAATCGCGGAACATCGGCAACTCGGTCGAGCCGGGATTGGCGAACACGGTGCCCAGGCCGAAGCGGCGCATCAGGTCGAAGACCGCGTCGCGCACGGTATGGATGCGCGCGGGGCTGGAGGCTGGCATGCCCTGGAAATCGAGGATTTCAGTCATGGTTTCCACGAGTGACGCAGCCTCGGTATCCAACATCGTCGGCCGCTACGGAAGACCGGCGCAGTATTGCAGCCGAGATCCTTGCTGAGAATTGCCGTATCAGCAAAAAGTCATTACGCTTTTGCATGACCTTCAATCTGCAACAGCTCGCGGCATTCAGCGCCATCGCTTCGGCCGGCAGCCTGGGGCGGGCCGCGGAACAGCTGAACGTGACGCAACCGGCGCTCAGCCGCGTCATCCGGCGCCTGGAGGAACAGGTAGGCGCGCCCTTGTTCGAACGCCACTCCAAGGGAATGCAGCTCACCGAAATCGGACTGGTCCTGCTTCCGCATGCGCGCATGCTGCAGCGCGAAACCCAGGCGGCCGAGGAAGAAGTCCACGCCATGCTGGGATTGGCGAAGGGCACCATCCGCGTGGGCGCGGTGGGCAGCATCACGTGCCTGCTGCTGCCCCTGGCGATTGACCGGACCTGCCGCAAATGGCCGAACCTTCGGGTGGAGGTGATAGAAGGCGTGTGGGACCGCCTGGCCGGCGCGCTGGTCTCGCGGGAAATCGACCTGGCGCTGGGCGTGCTGGATGCCGACAGCGACGAGATCGTGGCCGTGCCTGATTGCCGCTGGGAGGACACCAGCCATGTCGTGGCCAGCGTCCATCACCCGCTGCGCGCCAGCCCCGCGCTGTCCCTGGGCGATACGCTGGGCCACAAATGGGCCATCCTTCCCAAGGGCACCGGGCCGTTCAATCACATGACCAGGATGTTCTCGAACCACGGCTTGCCGATGCCCAATGTCGTGGTTGAAACGCGCTCGATCACTGCGCTCAAGAGCCTGATCGCGCACTCCGATTTCCTGGGTTGGATGCCCGAGCCGATGTACGACGCCGAACGGCGCGCCGGGCTGATCGACATGCTGGACATCCCCGGCACCGCGGACAGGCGCACGCTGACGGCGTTCAAGCGCAGCCAGGGACTGCTGCCCGGCCCGGCGGTGAAACTGTTGAATGAACTGCGCGTGCTGACGGCCAGGCCGCTGCAGGAATAGACAGCGCTAGCTCGCGACCGACACGGCGTCGCCGAGCAGTTCGGGAAGGTCGGGCATGCCTTCGAAACGGTCCATGGTCAGCATGACATCGCGCCGAGTGCCGGCGTGCCGGATGTCGGGCAAGGCCAGGACGTTGACGCCGTCACCGCAACGGCGGCAGCCTGCGCCGCACCGTGCGCGCCTTGACGATGGCGGTATTGGTCTCGGCGTATTCGGTCACCCGCTCCAGGATCCCGTCCAGGTGCGAGATCGAGCGCAGCACCAGCCGGGCGATGAAGCAATCGTCGCCCGTGACCTTGTCGCATTCGATGAAATCCGGGATCTCCTGGATCAGCCCTTCCACGTGCCGCAGCTGGCCTGGCAAGGGGCGGATGCGGACGATGGCCTCCAGCGTGTAGCCCAGCGCGACCGGGTCCACGTCGACGGTATAGGCGCGGATCACGCCGGAGTCTTCCAGGCGCCGAAGCCGGTCCGCCACGCTGGGCGCCGACATGCCGACCTGGCGCGCGAGGTCGGCGGTGGTGGTGCGGGCATTGGCCGACAGCATCTCCACCAGGCGGCGGTCGATGCCGTCCAGGACCGGGTTTTCATTCTTTAGGTCGTTTTGCATATATTCCACCTAAAAGAAGGTTGAGAAATGGAAATGCCGAAGCCTAATCATATAACCGGCTTTATCTGCCTGGGATAATTTCTCCATCAAATATCAGCGCCGGCGCCCTGTCCGGCAGGAGAGATCATCATGAACCCGAATTCCGAACGCGTGGGCCTGGCGCAGATGGCCGCGGCCATGACCCTGTCGGGCACCTTGGGCGTGTTCGTGCTGGAGTCCGGGCAGAGCGCCTGGAACGTGGTGTTCTTCCGTTGCCTGTTCGGCGCGCTGTCGCTGCTGGCGTATTGCTGGGCGCGCGGCCTGCTGCGCCCCGGGCTGTACACGCGCCGCACGCTGGCCCTGGCGCTGGTGGCCGGCGCCGCGCTGGTGCTGAACTGGGTGCTGCTGTTCTCGGCCTACCGGCTGGCCTCGATCTCGCTGGCCACGGCGGTCTACAACGTGCAACCCTTCTTCCTGATCGGGCTGGGCGTGCTGTTCCTGGGCGAGCGGCCCAGCGCCGGCAAGCTGGCCTGGTCGGTGGTGGCCTTCGCCGGCCTGCTGCTGGTTCTGCGACTGTGGGACGCGCGCGCCGACGGCGGCGACTACCTGGCCGGCCTGGCGCTGGGCCTGGGCGCGGCCGCGCTGTATGGCGTCACCGCCGTCATCGTCAAGCGCCTGAAGGCGATTCCGCCGCAGGTGCTGGCGCTGACACAGGTAACGCTGGGCGCCGTCATGCTGCTGCCCATGGCCGATTTCAGCACCCTGCCCGCCTCGCCGCTGCAATGGAGCTACCTGGTCGCGCTGGGTCTGGTCCATACCTGCCTGATGTACATCCTGATGTATTCCGCCATCCAGAAGCTGCCGACCACGTCCACCGCCGCGCTCAGCTTCATCTATCCGGCCGTGGCCATCCTGCTGGACCTGCTGGTGTACGGCCATCGCATGGACATGGCGCAGATCGCCGGCGTGGCGCTGATCTTCCTGGCCGCCGCCGGCGTCAGCCTGAACTGGAGCTGGCGCCTGCCGCGCGGCCGCGCCGGCCACGGCGCCGCTTCCTGAGTCCCGGCTTTCATAACCGCGCCCGCCCCCCGGTTATTGGGGCGCGGGCCTGCGCGTCCCCGCTATCATGGCCTTCCCCACCCGCCGGCTATCGCCGACGGGGCCCGGGGCGCGCTTGCCCTGACCGCAAAGGACACCCGCCATGATCGATCTCTATTACTGGACCACCCCCAACGGTCACAAGATCACGCTGTTCCTCGAAGAAACCGGCCTGCCGTACCGCATCCATCCGGTGAACATCAGCAAGGGCGACCAGTTCAAGCCCGAGTTCCTGGCCATCGCGCCGAACAACCGCATCCCCGCCATCGTGGACCAGGCGCCGGCCGACGGCGGCGGTCCGCTGTCGCTGTTCGAATCCGGCGCCATCCTGCTGTACCTGGCCGAGAAGACCGGCCGCTTCCTGCCGGCCGACCAGCGCGGCCGCCAGGAAGTGTCGCAATGGCTGTTCTGGCAGATGGGCGGGCTGGGGCCCATGGCCGGGCAGAACCACCATTTCTCGGGCTATGCGCCCGAGCGCATTCCCTACGCCATCGAGCGCTACGTCAAGGAAACCAACCGCCTGTACGGCGTGCTGAACAAGCGCCTGGCCGACCGCGAATTCGTCGCCGGCGACTACTCGATCGCCGACATGGCCGCCTATCCCTGGATCGTGCCGCACGCCAAGCAGGGCCAGGACCTGAACGATTTCCCGCACCTGAAGCGCTGGTTCGACGCCATCGCCGCGCGCCCGGCGACCCAGCGCGCCTATGCGCTGGCCGACCAGATCAATACCGCGCCCTCTGTCGGCGACGAGGAGTCGCGCCGCATCCTGTTCGGCCAGACCGCGCAGAACGTGACGCGCTGAGGAGGCCGCCATGTCCATCCCGACCCCGCAGTTCCGCCGCGCGCGCGCCGAGGACCTGCCCGCCATCGTCGCCCTGCTGGCCGACGACGCGCTGGGCGCCACGCGCGAGGATCCCTCGCTGCCCGTCAACGCCCGCTACCAGGACGCGTTCGCCGCCATCGACCGCGATCCCAACCAGTTCCTGGCCGTGGTTGAGCTGGATTCAAGCATTGCCGGCTGTTTGCAGTTATCGTTCATCCCCGGCCTGTCGCGCCTGGGGCTGTGGCGCGGGCAGATCGAAAGCGTGCGCATCGCCGCCGGACTGCGTGGCGCCGGCCTGGGCCGCGCCATGTTCGAATGGGCGATCGCGCAGTGCCGCGAGCGCGGCTGCGGCCTGGTGCAGCTGACCAC
>NZ_JAGTJY010000088.1:0-24111 GCF_018195695.1 Achromobacter sp. Marseille-Q0513
AACGTGGCGGGCGCGGCGGCCAGGAAGGCGTCGTAGTCGGTCGCGCCGGGCAGGGTGGCGGGCGCGCCGTCCAGATCGTGCACGGAAATCACGACCAGGTGCGGGAATTCGGCGCGGGCGCGCTGCGCCAGCTCGGCGTATTCGGTGTCGATGATGAGGGCGCGGGCTTCGCCATGGCCCAGCATGAACAGCACGCTGGGCGTGTCCAGACGCGTGTTCAGCGTGTTGAGCACGGCGCCCAGCATGGGCACGCCGAAGTGCGCCTCGACCATGGCCGGGATGTTCGGCAACATGACGGCCACGGTGTCGCCGCGCTTGATGCCGGCCTGCGCCAGCGCGCCGGCCAGGCGCTGCGCGCGCTCGTAGGTCTGGCGCCAGTTGCGGCGCACCTTGCCATGGACCACGGCGAGCCGGTCGCCGTACACTTCGGCCGCGCGGGCGATGAAGTCCACCGGCGTGAGCGCCTCGTAGTTGGCGTCGCGACGGCCCAGCCCATGGTCGTACATGCTGCTCATTGCTTGTGTCTCCTTCCGGCGCGGCTGCCCGCGCTTGTCAGCGTTGCGCCTTTTTCTGGCGCTGGTTTGTCGGCATTGTCGGAGGATGATCGCGGTCGTCAGTTGACGGCGATCACAGGATCCGCCTTGCCCTAGCTTATCGGCCGCCGGAAAATGGCGTCTGTCACCTGCATGACAGACTGCCCGCCGGCGCGGAAACCTCCAGTTTTACACGGTTCTTCCCATGTCCGATGTTTCAAACATTGTTTCCCCTGAAGAACTTGCAAGGCTCTTCGGGAATTGCGCCTGGTTCGGCGCGCTCGACCCCGCGCACCAGCAGCTGGTGCTGGCCACGTCGCGCGCCGAGCATGTGCCCAACGGCGCCTGGATCGCGCGGCGCAACGCGCCGTCGGATCACTGGCTGGGCGTGCACAGCGGGCTGTTGAAGCTCGCCATCTACAACGAGTCGGGCCGTAGCTGCACGTTTTCCGGCGTGCCGCGCGGCGGCTGGTTCGGGGAAGGCAGCGTGATCAAGCGCGAGCTGCGCAAGTACGACGTGGTTGCGATCCAGCCCTCGCTGGTCATGCTGGTGCCGACCGCCACGTTTCACGCGCTGCTGGCGGCCAGCCTGCCGTTCTCGCATTTCGTCATCAGCCAGCTGAACGACCGCATGGGCGAATTCATCGCGTCGATCCAGAACCACCGGTTGCTGGACGCCGACGCGCGCGTGGCGCAGTCGCTGGCGCAGCTGTTCAATCCGCAGCTGTATCCGTCCACCGACCTGACGCTGGCGATCTCGCAGGAAGAGCTGGGCTATCTGACCGGCCTGTCGCGCCAGCGCGTGAACCAGGCATTGCAGGCGCTGACCGACCAGGGCGTGCTGGCGCTGGCCTACAACCAGATCAAGGTGCTGGACCTGGACCGGCTGCGGCGCTACGGGCTGGATCAGTTGTAGGGGGACGCCGGGGCAGGGCGCGGGCGCTCAGCCGGCCTTTGAGCGGGACAGCGAGCGCACATGGCGCGCGATATGGCGGAATTGCTCGGCCATGGCGTCCTGCTGCGATTCGGGCAGCTGCGACAGGAACAGCTCATCGATGGCCGGTCCGTATACCTTCCACATCTCGCGGCGCAGCGCGCGGCCCTTGGGCGTGAGCCGCGCGTAGGTGGCGCGGCGGTCTTCTTCCGAGCGGAAGCGCTCGACCAGGCCGGCGGCCTCGATGCGATCCATCAGGCGCGTCAGGTTGTAGCGCGCGATCACCATGCGCTCGGCCATTTCGTACATGCGCGCCGTGCCTTCGGGCGCGCGTTCCAGCGCCCACAGCGCGTCGTACCAGGCCAGCGGCGGCAGGTCCGCGGCGGACAGCCGCTTTTCTATCTCTTCCACCACCAGCGCGTGCGCGGTCAGAAAGAGGCTCCAGGCATCGGGCTTGCCTGTGGCCATGCGGTCGGCTCCTTGATTCGTCGATGGGAATGTGCAGCCAGGATTGTAAAGGCGGCGATGCATTGGCGCCGCATTCGCATGCGCGCATCGCGCGCATAGGGGCAGCGCGCACCCGCGCGTCGGATTCCAGCCGTCAAATAATTGCACTTGCAATTGTTTAGAAGTCCTCCTACGATTGCAATTGCACATAATGCAATTGCAATTCACAATGCGAAATGGCGATGACGGACCCGGTCCGGCGCCTTGCTCGCGCCCGACATGGAGGACACACATGGACATGCCGCTGGAACCCACGGACCTCGATCCCCAGGAAACCCGCGAATGGCTGGACGCGATGCAGGCCGTGGTCGCGCACGAAGGCCGGCCGCGCGCGCACTACCTGCTGGATCAGCTGATCGACCAGGACCGCGCTGGCGCGGGCCGCTACGCCGCGCCCAACACCACGCCCTACATCAACACGATTCCGGTCTCGGCCCAGGACGCCTTCCCCGGCGACACCGGCCTGGAGCTGCGGCGGGCCGCCTACCTGCGCGGGAACGCCATGGCCATGGTGCTGCGCGCCGGCAAGCCCTCCGGCGTGGGCGGGCACATCGCCACCTATGCGTCGGCGACCACGCTGTATGAAACCGGCTACCGCCACTTCTTCCGCGCCGCCACGCCCGAGTTCCTGGGCGACATGCTGTACATCCAGGGCCATTCGGCGCCCGGCATCTACGCGCGCGCCTATCTGGAAGGCCGCTTGTCGGAAGACGAGCTGGACCGCTTCCGCCGCGAGATCGGCGGCGGCGGGCTGGCGTCGTACCCGCACCCGCGCACCATGCCGGGCTTCTGGCAGTTCCCGACCGTGTCGATGGGCCTGGGCCCGCTGATGGCCGCCTACCAGGCGCGTTACATGCGCTACCTGGAAGACCGCGAGCTGATCCCCGCGCAGGGCCGCAAGGTCTGGGGCTTCCTGGGCGACGGCGAGCAGGACCAGCCCGAGACGCTGGCCGCCGTGGCCATGGCCGGCCGCGAGAAGCTCGACAACCTGATCTTCGTGGTCAATTGCAACCTGCAGCGCCTGGACGGTCCGGTGCGCGGCAACGCCAAGATCATGCAGGAGCTGGAAAGCGTGTATCGCGGCGCCGGCTGGAACGTGATCAAGGTGGTCTGGGGCGGCGACTGGGACGCGCTGCTGGCCCAGGACCATGACGGTCGCCTGCGCCGCCGCATGATGGAATGCGTGGACGGCGAGTACCAGGTGTTCAAGGCGCGTGGCGGCGCCTATGTGCGCGAGCATTTCTTCGGCGCGGATCCGGTGCTGCTGGAGCGCGTGGCGCACCTGAGCGACGAGCAGATCGGCGCGCTGCATCGCGGCGGCCACGATCCGGCCAAGGTATACGCGGCCTATGCGGCCGCGCTGCGCCACACCGGCAGGCCCACCGTCATCCTGGCCAAGACGGTCAAGGGCTATGGCATGGGCGCGGCCGGCGAGGCGGCCAACACCAACCACCAGCAGAAGAAGATGGCGGATCCGGCCGTGCGCGCGTTCCGCGACCGCTTCTCCATTCCGGTGCCCGACGATCAGCTGGAGCAGATCCCGTACATCAAGCCGGCGCCCGGCAGCGCCGAGCAGGCCTATTTCGACGCCGCCATCCAGCGCGCCGGCGGCCATCTGCCGCGCCGTCCGGCCGGCCCTGGCCCGCTGGCCACGCCGCCGCTGGAGTCCTTCGCCTCGTTGCTCAAGAGCAGCGAGGGCCGCGAGTTCTCGACCACGCTGGCCTTCGTGCGGCTGCTGGGCCAGCTCCTGAAGGATCCCGGCATCGGCAAGCGCGTGGTGCCCATCGTGCCCGACGAATCGCGCACCTTCGGCATGGACGCCATGTTCCGCCAGGTCGGCATCTATTCGCACGTGGGCCAGCTGTACACGCCGCAGGACGCCGACCAGCTCAACGTCTACCGCGAGGACCGCCAGGGGCAGATCCTGCAGGAAGGCATCAACGAGTCCGGCGCCACGGCATCCTGGATCGCGGCCGCCACCGCGCACAGCACGCATGGGCTGGCCACTATCCCGTTCTACATCTTCTATTCGATGTTCGGCTTCCAGCGCGTGGGCGACCTGGCCTGGGCCGCCGGCGACATCCGCGCGCGCGGCTTCCTGCTGGGCGCGACCTCGGGCCGCACCACGCTGGAAGGCGAGGGCCTGCAGCACGATGACGGCCACAGCCACGTGCTGGCCTCGGTGATCCCGTCCTGCCGCGCCTACGACCCGGCCTATGCCTACGAGATCGCGGTGATCGTGCAGGACGGCATGCGGCGCATGTACCAGGAACAGGAAGACGTCTTCTACTACCTGACCCTGATCAACGAAAAGACCGAGCATCCGGCCATGCCCGAGGGCGCCGAGGAAGGCATCCTGAAGGGCATGCACCGCGTGCGCGAGGGCGCGCCGGGCGAGCAGCGGGTGCAGTTGCTGGGCAGCGGCGCGATCCTGCGCGAGGCAATGGCGGCGGCCGATCTGCTGGCGCAGGACTTCGGCGTGCAGGCCGACGTGTGGAGCGTCACCAGCTACACCGAGCTGCGGCGAGAGGGCCAGGAATGCGAGCGCTGGAACCGCCTGCATCCGTTGCAGGACGCGCGGCGCGGCTATGCCGAAACCTGCCTGGCCGCGACCCAGGGTCCGGTGGTGGCGGCGACCGACTACATGAAGACGGTGGCCGAGCAGATCCGCCCCTTCACGGCGGGGCGGCGCTACGTCACGCTGGGCACGGACGGCTTCGGCCGCTCGGACACGCGCCAGGCGCTGCGCGCGTTCTTCGAGGTGGACCGCTACCACATCGCGCTGGCGGCCCTGAAGGCGCTGGCCGACGACGGCATGGCGCCGAGGGAGCTGGCGGCGGACGCCATCCAGCGCTACGGCATCGATCCCGAGGCCGTGTCGGCGGCCTTGCCCTGACGGGAACGGCGGGCCTCAGGCCCGCCGCGCCAGCAGCGCCCAGACGCCGGCGGCCGACAGCAGCGCGCCGCCGCCCAGGTTGAAGCCGCGCTGCGCGCGCGGCGAGGCCAGCAGGCGGCGCGCCTGGCCGGCGAACAGCGCATAGGCGGTGGCGTTCAGGCCGGCACAAACCACGAAGGTGGCCGACAGGATCCACATCTGGCGCACCGTGTCGCCGGCCGGGTCGATGAACTGCGGCAGGAAGGCGACGAAGAAGATGATGCCCTTGGGGTTCAGCGCCGTCACCAGATAGGTGTTGGCAAAGAGCTTCCAGCGCGATCCCGCCTCGCCCGCCTGGGGCAGCGTGGCCGGCGCCACGCCGGCGCGCAGCAGCTTGAAGCCCAGGTACAGCAGGTACAGGCCGCCGGCGGTCTTGACCACGGTGAACCAGAAGGCCGAGGCCGACAGCAGCGCGCCCAGGCCGACCAGCGACAGCAGCAGCGCGGTGGAATCGCCCAGCGCCACGGCCAGCACCAGCGGCAGGCGGGCGCGCCGGCCGTGCGTGATCGAATAGCTGATGACGGTGAGGATGGTGGGGCCGGGCAGCACCAGCAGCAGGGCGGAGGCGCCCAGGAAGGCCAGCCAGGTTTCGAGATGCATGACGGGGACTCCGGGACGGCGACCGCGAGGGTTCGCGGTCAGAGCGGCGGGCGCAGGCCCGCAAGGCGGTTCAGGCTCCGCCGGGAAAGGCCGCCGCCAGGGCGTCCGCGCCTGTGCGGGATCAGCGCGCCGAGCTTAGCATGTACTCCACGGCCGCGCGCAGGGTGGTCTCGTCCGCCGACGAGCCGCCGCGCGGCGGCATGGCGCCCTTGCCCTTGAGCACCGTGGCCAGCAGCGCGTCGGCGCCCTGGGCGGCGTAGGGCGCCCAGGCCTGGCGGTCGCCCAGCTTGGGCGCGTTGGCCACGCCGGACGCATGGCACACCACACAGGCGGACTTGTAGAGCTTTTCGCCGGCGGGGTTGACGGTCTGGGCCGTGGCGTCCGCCCGGGCCGACGCCACGGGCAGGGCGGCCAGCACGGCCAACAGGGCAAGTCTTGCTGCTTGGGTCATGGCATCGGTCCTCGAAGGGCGGTTGCGGGGCGGGCGCGGCTCAGCGCGGGATCGGGCCGGGCGCCTTGATCTGCTTCATCAGGTCGTCGTTCCACTTGCCCTCGACCTTGATGTGCCCGGCCGCGCCCAGCTCGAAGGCCTCGATCAGGTTGTGGTTCAGGTAGGCGTACACGCCCGGCTGCTTGAAGGTGTAGAGCGCCGCGCCCGCCGAGCCGCCACGGATGAACCAGGTTTCCAGGTTCTTCTGCGGCGGGTTGCCGAACTTGCCGGTTTCCCAGACCCAGTCGCCGTGGCCGCCGATCAGGTGCGGGCGCGTGTCGCGGTTGGCCTGCGAATGGATCAGCAGCACGGTCTCGCCGACCTTGGCCGTGAGCGCGTTGGCGCCAGTCAGCGCGCCGACCTTGCCGTTGAAGACGATGTGGGACGGCGTCAGCTTGCGCATGACTTCCACCGTGTCGCCGTAGCTTTCGGCCAGCGTCTTGTAGTCCTTGTACTTGCCCTTCTCGTCCTTGGGGATGTAGAGGTCGAACTCGCCGATGGTGTAGGCGCGGTCGTAGCGCAGCGGCTTGCCCTCGGGATCCTTCAGGCCGTCGCGCGGCAGCACCATCAGCGTGCCGCTCATGCCGGACACCACGTGCCAGGGCACCATGCCCTCGGGCGCGCAGTGGTAGACGAAGGTGCCGCTGCGGTCGGCCTTGAAGCGCAGCGTGGCCTGCTCGCCGGGGTTCACGTTGGTCAGCTTGGCGCCGCCCAGCGCGCCGGTGGCGGCGTGGAAGTCGACGTTGTGCGGCATGGCGTTGGTGGCGGGATTGACCAGGGTCAGCTCCACATAGTCGCCCTCGTGCACCACCAGCGTGGGGCCGGGCATGGAGCCGTCGAAGGTCATGGCCTGCAGCGTGGTGCCCTTGTCGTCGATCACCATCTTCTTTTCCTCGATGGTCATGGTGAACTCGACCACCTTGGGGCCGCCTTTGGCCACCTGCTCATGCGGGTGGACTTGCGGCGGGGCGACCAGGGCGACTTTGGCGCGGGGCAGCTGGTCGGCGTTCTGGGCATGCGCCAGGCTGGCGGGCAGCGTGACGATCAGGGCCGCGGCAAGCAAAGTGGGGCGGAAGGCTTTCATGTGCAACTCCTGTTTTCGGTTTCCTCAACAGCCGTTCGAGCCGGCGCTTTCATTGAAGGCCACGCGGGCCGCCCCTTCTTTGCTGTAGCGCAAACTGCGGGGCAGGACGCGCCCGGGCGCGCATTGCCAGCGCAGGGGGGCGATGCCACCATGGAACCGTGCCCACCTCGACCCGGACGGACCGCGATGCCCACGCCCTTGTGCCATGCCCTCCTGCGCAACCTGGACCTGTTCCGGCCCTTGTCCGAGGCGGAATTGCAGGCCGCCTTGCTCGGAGCCCAGCCTTGCCGGCTGGACGCGGGGGCGGCGGCGTTCCATCAGGGCGAGCCGGCCGCGCACTTCTTCGTGCTGCTGCACGGCTGCCTGAAAGTGACGCAGGTCACGCCGGACGGCGAACAGGTGCTGGTGCGCTACGTCAATCCGGGCGATCTGTTCGGCCTGGCGCGGGCCATGCGCCAGGCCTGCTATCCGGCCTCGGTGCTGGCGGTGCAGGAAAGCGTCTGCCTGGCCTGGCCGGCGGCGGCCTGGGATGAATTCGCCGCCAGCCATCCCCGGCTCAACGCCGCCGCGCTGCAGACCATGGGCCGGCGGCTGCAGGACGCGCACCTGCGCATCCAGGAACTGTCCACCGACGAGGTCGAGCAGCGCGTGGCGCGCGCCATGCTGCGCCTGTTCGAGCAGTCGGGCCAGCCGGTGGCCGACGGCATCGGCATCGGCTTTCCGATCACGCGGCAGGACATCGCCGAGCTGACCGGCACCACGCTGCACACGGTCAGCCGGCTGCTCAACGACTGGAAGCAGCGCGGCATCGTCGACTGCGGCCGCAAGCGCGTGGTGCTGCGTTCGCCGGCGGCGCTGGCGCGGCTGTCGTCGGCGGCGCCGGCCGGGCTGCGCGACTGCGCGGGCTGCCTGTCCTGTACCGATGGCGTGCCTCCTGTCCCGCCGGCGGTGGTGGCGATCGCAAGCGCGCCCGCCTGACGGCGACGCGCCTTGCCGCCGCTTCGCACGGCTCGGCGCGTGATGGCCGCGCGGGGTCAATCCTCCAGCACCAGCCGCAGGCCCAGGTTGGCCGGCGGCAGGCCCACCGAGCAGGCCCCGCTCTTGGGGTCGCGGATGAAGTCCGGCAGATAGGCGATATGCCGGCCGGCGGCCACGCGGATGCCGCAGTTGCCCGCCTCCTGTCCGGCTTCGCCGGGCGCCGCGTCCAGCACGCGGCGCGTGTGGCAGTCGCTGGTCCAGTCCCACACGCTGCCGGCCATGTCCTGCAATCCGGCCGGATTGGCGCCGTGGCCGCCGAAGGGTCGCAGCTCGACGGACTCCCCCGCCTGCGCGCGCCGCGCCTGCTGGTCGTATTCGGCCAGCCAGCGCTGCGCCGGATCGCCGTCGTCGGCTGACGGGGCGAGCGCATCGTCGATGAACGCCGGGCCGGCCGCGTAGACCCATTCCGCATAGGTCGGCAGCCGCAGCTGGCGGCCCGTGGCGGCCGAGAGCCAGGCGGCATAGGCCGAGGCGTCGCTCCAGCTGATGCCGGCGGCCGGCATGTCCGGCGCCGTGGCGTCGCGCTGCGCGGGGTCGGGTGTCCTGCAGCCGCCGGCGCGCACGCAGGCCGCGTACTCGGCCTGGCTGACCTGGCGCGTCATGATGGCAAGGCCGTTCGGAAAGCGCGCCGTCAGCGGCGCGGGCGTCACCGGATAACCCTTGCGCTGCGCCTCGCCGGGCGGCGTGTACGAGACCTCGCCCGGCGGCAGCCGGCTCATCGGGGGCAGGGGAGCGCGGGACCGGTCGCCGCCGCAGGCGGACAGCGACAACAGCAAGGCCAGGACCAGCGGGCGGGCGTGCATGCGTAAGCTCCTCGACGCCCGGAGCCGGCAGGCTCCGGCGCATGCGGATATTGGACCCGGTGTCAGGGCCGGCCTCTTTGCGCTGGCGCAAGTTGGCGCAGGCAGGGCAACGCCCGCGCCGGAAACGCAAAGGCCCCGCCGGGGACCATGTCCTCGGCGGGGCCGGCGGCTTGCGTGTCGCCGCCGGTTCCGGCGTCAGCCGCGCGCCGGACGGGTCTGCAAGCCGGGCTTGGGCGCGGCCGGCTTGCCGCTGGCCAGGCCCAGGATCACCTGCGCCACCAGCGCCAGCGCGCCCAGCAGGAACACCACGTCGCCGAAGGTGCGGCCCCAGCGCAGGGCTTTCAGGATGTCCTGCTGCATGAAGGCTTCGCTGCGCGCGTACCACATGCCTTCGCTGACGCTGGCGTGGAACTGGATCAGTCCGGCCGGCAGCAGGCTGGTGAAGATCATCAGCGCCAGGCCGATGTTCAGGCCCCAGAAGCCCAGCTTCATCAGGCCGGGATTCAGCGCGTATTGCGGACGGATGTAGCGCAGCACCAGCAGCGTGAAGCCCAGCGCCAGGAAACCGTACACGCCGAACAGGGCCGCGTGCGCGTGGACCGGCGTGGTGTTCAGGCCCTGGATGTAGTACAGCGAGATCGGCGGGTTGATCATGAAGCCGAACACGCCAGCGCCCAGCATGTTCCAGAAGGCCACGGCCACGAAGCACATCAGCGGCCACTTCAGGTCGGCCATCCAGGGCGCGCGGGTCTTCAGGCGCCAGTTTTCCCAGGCCTCGTGGCCCAGCACGATCAGCGGCACCACTTCCAGCGCCGAGAAGCTGGCGCCGATGGCCATGACCGGCGTGGTGGTGCCGGCGAAGTACAGGTGGTGGAAGGTGCCGGGGATGCCGCCCAGCATGAACAGCGAGGCCGAGGCCAGGCTGGCCGTGGTGGCCATGCGCCGCGACACCAGTCCCAGCGTCGAGAAGATGAAGGCCAGTGCGGTGGTGGCGAAGACCTCGAAGAAGCCCTCCACCCACAGGTGCACGATCCACCAGCGCCAGTACTCCATCACGGTCAGGTGAGTGCGTTCGCCATAGAAGAAGCCGGCGCCGTAGAACAGGCCGATGGCGCCGACCGAGGCGGTCAGGAGCGCCAGCAGGTTCTTGTCGCCGCCGGGCTGGCGCAGCGCGGGCACGATGCCGCGCAGCATCAGCACCAGCCAGAAGCAGATGCCGGTGAACTTGCCGATCTGCCACAGCCGGCCCAGGTCGACGTATTCATAGCCCTGGTGGCCCAGCCAGAAATTCAGCTCGGGCGGCATGATCTGCGCGATCGCCAGATAGTTGCCGGTGAACGAGCCGACCACCACGACCACCAGCGCCCAGAACAGGATGTCCACCCCGATCTTCTGGAACTTGGGATCGCGTCCGCCGTTGATCAGCGGCGCCAGGAACAGGCCGGCGGCAAGGAAGCCCGTGGCGATCCAGAACAGCGCGCTCTGGATGTGCCAGGTGCGCACCAGCGAATACGGGAACCACTGCGACAGGTCCAGGCCGTAGAACTTCTGGCCCTCCACCGTGTAGTGCGCGGTGAAGGCGCCCAGCAGCACCTGCAGGCCGAACAGCGCCACCACCAGGAACAGGTACTTGCCCAGCGCGCGCTGCGACGGGGTCAGCGCGAAGGTGCTCAGCGGATCCTGCCTGGGCGCCTCGGGCTCGTCTTCCTCCTTGCCGCGCAGGAAGGCCCAGGCCCAGATCAGCAGGCCGATGCCGGCCAGCAGCACCACCACGCTGATGATGGACCACATCACGTTCTCGCTGCTGGGCACGTTGCCGATCAGCGGCTCGTGCGGCCAGTTGTTGGTGTAGGTGACCTTGGCGCCCTCGCGCTCGGTGGCGGCGGCCCAGGCGGTCCAGAAGAAGAAGCGCGTCAGCTGCTCGCGCCGGCCGGCGTCGGGCAGGGTGTTTTCCTTCATCGCGAAATGCTCTCGGCTGGTGTGCAGCGCGGGCGCATCGGAAAACAGCTGGTCATAGTGGGCGGCGGTCTGGGCGATGGCCCGCGCGCGGCGCGCGCTGACCGTCAGCACCTCGTCCGCGTTGACGCGGTTGCCACGGTACTCGGCCTTGAGGGTTTCGCGCAGCGCGGCCTGGGCCGGTGCGGGCAGTTCGGCGTAGGGCTGGCCGTGCGCTTCGCGCGCGGCCAGGTCCAGCCAGGCGCTCAGCTCGCGGTGCAGCCAGTCGGCCGTCCAGTCCGGCGCCTGGTAGGCGCCGTGGCCCCAGACCGAGCCCAGCTGCATGCCGCCCACCGACTGCCAGGCGGTCTGCCCGTCCAGGATGTCGTTGCGGCCGAACGGGCGTTGCCCGTGGGCCGCGCCCACGGCCTGCGGGATGGGCGGCGCCTGCCGGTAGACTTCGCCGCCGTAGAAACCGAGCAGCGAGAAAGTGACCGCCAGCACGGCGATCAGCGTGAACCATAGTTTTCGGTATGGGCCCATTTTGGGTACACCCTCCAGATGTTGCAGTTGATGGGTGCAGGGACAGACGCGAAATCCGTGCCAGGGGAAAGGGCCCGGAAAATCAGGGGCTTGCGGATGGCAGGGTGATTCTTACCCTGGCCGAAATGGGTTCGGATTACCCTGGAACGGTGTTTTTCACCACCAGGAGGACGTTCGCGCCGTTTCGGAGGGGCAGGATGGCGACTGGTGCAAAATACGGCTTTTCCCTGACAGTGACAGCGGCCCTCGCGGGGGCCGCGCAGAGGACACCATGGCATTCGATTTCGACCTGTTTGTGATTGGCGCCGGTTCCGGCGGCGTGCGCGCGGCGCGTTTCGCGGCCGGCTTCGGCGCGCGCGTGGCGGTGGCGGAAAGCCGCTACCTGGGCGGCACCTGCGTCAACGTGGGCTGCGTGCCCAAGAAGCTGCTGGTCTACGGCGCCCACTACAGCGAGGACTTCGAGCAGGCCGGCGGCTTCGGCTGGAGCACGGGCGAGCCGTCCTTCGACTGGCCCGCGCTGATCGCCAACAAGAACCGCGAGATCGAGCGCCTGAACGGCATCTATCGCAACCTGCTGGTCAACAGCGGCGTGACGCTGCTGGAGGGCCATGCGCGCATCAAGGATCCGCACACCGTCGAGATCAACGGCCAGACGCACACGGCCGAGCACATCCTGGTGGCGACCGGCGGCTGGCCGCAGGTGCCGGACATCCCCGGCAAGGAACACGCCATCACGTCCAACGAGGCCTTCTTCCTGGAAGCGCTGCCGCGCCGCGTGCTGGTGGTGGGCGGCGGCTACATCGCCGTGGAATTCGCCTCCATCTTCAACGGCATGGGCGCGCGGACCACGCAGATCTATCGCGGCCCCATGTTCCTGCGCGGCTTCGACCAGGGCGTGCGCGAGCACCTGCGCGACGAGCTGACCAAGAAGGGCATCGACCTGCGCTTCAACGCCAACGTCGCCCGCATCGACAAGCGCGCCGACGGCACGCTGGCGGCCACACTGGAAGACGGCTCGGTGGTCGAGACCGACTGCGTGTTCTTCGCCACCGGCCGGCGCGCCATGCTGGACAAGCTGGGCCTGGAGAACACGGCGGTCAAGATCGGCAAGAACGGCTTCATCGAAGTGGACGAGGAATTCCGCACCGCCGAGCCGTCCATCCTGGCCATCGGCGACGTGATCGGCCGCGTGCCGCTCACGCCGGTGGCGCTGGCCGAGGGCATGGCCGTGGCGCGCCGCCTGTTCCGCCCCGCCGAGTACCGTAAGGTCGACTACGCGCTGATCCCGACGGCGGTGTTCAGCCTGCCCAACATCGGCACGGTCGGCCTGACCACCGAGCAGGCGCGCGAGGCCGGCCACGAGGTCAAGCTGTACGAAAGCCGCTTCCGGCCGATGAAGCTGACGCTGACCGAGTCGCAGGAAAAGACGCTGATGAAGCTGGTGGTGGACGCGAAGACGGATCGCGTGCTGGGCGTGCACATGGTCGGGCCCGATGCCGGCGAGATCGTGCAGGGCATGGCCGTGGCGCTCAAGGCCGGGGCGACCAAGCAGGTATTCGACGACACCATCGGCATCCATCCGACCGCGGCCGAGGAGTTCGTGACGATGCGAACGGCGGTGGCGTAGGCGAACGGGGCCAGCCAACGGCGGGTGACAAGGCCGACAGGCTGGTCGCGAGGCGAGGCCGGGCGCCAGAAAAAACGCCTGTTCCGATACAGATTTCCGATATCGTCGACGCTTCCTGATTTCACGCGTCCGCCGCCAATCCGCCATGCCCGACCTCGCCAACCTCCTGACCTTCGCCCTGGTGGCGCTGGGCATGGTGCTCACGCCCGGCCCCAACATGATCTACCTGGTGTCGCGCTCGATCTCCCAGGGCCCCAAGGCCGGGTTGATCTCCCTGGCGGGCGTGGCCGTGGGCTTCATCTTTTACGTGGGTTGCGCGGCCTTCGGCATCACGGCGCTGTTGATGGCGGTGCCTTATGCCTACGACGCGTTGCGCTACGCCGGCGCCTTGTACCTGTTCTACATGGCCTGGCAGGCCGTCAGGCCCGGCGGCCGTTCGCCGTTCCAGGTGCGCGAACTGCCGCGCAGCTCGCCGCGCACGCTGTTCACCATGGGGCTGGTGACCAATCTGCTCAATCCCAAGATCGCCGTCATGTACGTGTCGCTGCTGCCGCAGTTCATCCAGCCCGACCACGGCAGCGTGCTGACGCAGTCGCTGGCGCTGGGCATGACCCAGGTCGCGGTGAGCCTGTCGGTGAACGCGTTGATCGCGCTGATGGCGGGTTCCATTGCCGGCTTTCTCGCCGGCCGGCCCCTGTGGATGGTGGCGCAGCGCTGGCTGATGGGCACCGTGCTGGCCGGCCTGGCCATGAGGATGGCGCTGGAATCGCGGCGCTGATCCGTGCCGCGGCGCGCGCCCGGCGCGCTCGCGGTGTTTGCGCTAATGGTGATTAAACATCACCAATTGCTCGCACAAAATGTCGACCCGGACGTGGGCGGCCGTTGCTACGATCGCCCCTTTGCTGGCGCGTCCCGCGCCCGCGATCACGTCAGATCGAGGCGGCATTCCCCATGAGGCATCCCTCAGGCCCTAATTCAGCATCACCCGTTCCGCGCCAGGTTGAGCTGGTGCTGCTGCGTCACGGTGAAACCGAATGGAGCCGCCTTGGCCGCTATGCCGGCCTGACCGACCTGGCCCTGACCGCCGACGGCCAGGCATCCGCCCGCGCGTTGGGACCCCGGCTGGCCCAGGGCAACTACGACCGCATCGTGTCCAGCCCCTTGCAGCGCGCCCGCAGCACGGCCGAGCTGCTGGCCCTGGGCGAGGTGACGCTGGATCTGCGGCTGGTCGAGCGCGACTACGGCGACTACGAAGGCAAGACCACCGCCGAGATCCGCGCCGACGCGCCGCACTGGCATGTCTGGACCGATCCCGTGCCCAACGGCGAGACGCTGGCCGCCATGACCCACCGGGTCGACAGTTTCATCCGCGACGTGCGCCAGTCGGCCGACCGCCGGGTGCTGGCCGTGGCGCACGCCCACCTGATCCGGCTGGTGGCCGCGCGCTGGCTGGGGCTGGAGCCGGCGCAGGCGGCCCTGTTCCGGCTGGGCACGCTGGGCATCGCGCATCTGGGCTGGGAACGCGAGCGTCCCGTCATGCTGAGCTGGAACGCATGAGCGCCGCCGGCTACGCGCTGCTGTGGGACTTCGACGGCACGCTGGTCGATTCCGGCGAGTTGTGGCGGCGCAGCGAATACACCTTCCTCAATGCCCGCAAGCTGCCCTGGAATGACGCGGCCAGCAGGCGGCTGCTGGGCGGCAACCTGGAGCTGGCGGCCCATGTGATGGCCGAGGTGACCGGCGTCCGGTTCTCGGTCGACGAGTTGCGGCGCGGCCTGGGCGACGCCGTGCGCGACGCGCTGTCGCGGCATGTGCCGTGGATGCCCGGCGTGCGCGGCCTGTTGCGCGAGCAGCATCAGCGCGGCTTGCGCTCGGCCCTGGTGACGTCATCCTACGCGGCCATCGTGCGCACGGCCCTGGAGCAGTTGGCGTATGCGCCGTTCCAGTCCTGGGTCACGCGCGAGGACGTGGAGCGGCCCAAGCCGGATCCGCAGCCTTACCGGCTGGCGCTGGAGCGGCTGGATATCGCCGCCGAGGCGGCGCTGGCCATCGAGGATTCACCCGCCGGCGTGGCGTCTGCGCTGGCGGCGGGCTGCCATGTGCTGGCGGTCGGGCCGGATCTGCGCGAGCTGGCGCAGGGCCATGAGCGCGGCGGCGCGCTGGCGCAGGTCGACAGCCTGGCCGGCCTGACGCTGGACGCCGTGCTGGCGCGCTTTCCGCGCCTGACGGCGCGCGCCGGCTGAGGATTCGCACCCGCCATTCCGTTATTCCGCTATGCCCGGGCGTTCTTGCCGGCCGGCCGCTGGACGGACGAGTCCTGTTAGTCCTGTTCCAGCCGCGCTTCCCGCGCCAGCCTGGCCAGGCGCTTGACCAGCGCCGGAAAACGTTCGGCGCCGGTGTTGCCGTAGCCGATCACCAGTCCGTTGTCCTCGGGCAGCGGCGAGACGGCGAAGGACGACAGCGCGTTGGGGCTCATGCCCGCGGCGCGCGCCTGTTCCGCGATCCGCGCATCCGGAAAGCAGGGCGGCAGGCGCACCGTCAGGTGCAGGCCGCTGTGGCCGCCCAGCACTTCATGATCCACGTCCATGTGCGCCGCGAGCGCGTCGCGCAGCGCCGCCTGCCGCTCGCGGTACAGGCGCCGCATGCGTCCCAGGTGGCGCGAGAACTGGCCGTTCTCGATGAAGGCCGCCATGGTCAGCTGCTCCAGCCGGTGGCCGCCGCGCAGCATTTCGATGATGGACGGCGTGGCGCTGGCCGCCAGCGCGGGTGGCAGCACCAGGAAGCCCAGTCGCAGCGCCGGGAACATGGTCTTGCTGAACGTGCCCACGTACAGCACCGGGGCGTCCGGCAGCAGTCCCTGCATGGCGGCGATGGGTTCGCCCTGGTGGCGGAATTCGCTGTCGTAGTCGTCCTCGATGATCCAGGCGCCGGCCCGGCGCGCCCGTTCCAGCAGGTCCAGCCGGCGCGCCACCGACAGCACCGCGCCGGTCGGATACTGGTGCGTGGGCGTGGCCTGGATCAGGCGCGGCGGCTTGCGCCAGGCCTCATCGGGGATGGCCAGGCCGTCGGCGTCCACGCGCATCGGCACCACGTCCAGGTCGCCGGCGTGGAAGGCGGACTTGGCGCCGCGATAGCCGGGTTCCTCCAGCCAGGCGGTGTCGCCGGGATTGGTCAGCAACTGCACGCACAGCGCCAGCGCGCCCTGGGCGCCCTCGGTGATGACCACGTGCGAGGCGTCGCAGCGCACCCCGCGCGAGACGCGCAGGTATTGGGCGATGGCGGCGCGCAGCGCCGGCTCGCCCATCGGATGGCCGTAGCCCAGCGTGGCGAATGGCGCGGCCTGCAGCGCGCGGTCCTGCGCGCGGCGCCAGGCGTTGACGGGGAACTGGTTCAGCGCCGGCGTGCCCGGCGTCAGCGGCAGGGCGCCGTCGTTGGGCACGCGGGTGGAGGCGATGCGGCCCAGCCGCGTGGCGGTGAAGGCCGCCGGCGGCGGCGGCTCGGCCTGCCGAGCGGCGCTGGCCGCGGCGGCCGACAGCGGCGCCACGCGCGTGCCCTGGCGGTCGGCCACCACATAGCCTTCGGCCGTGAGCTGCTCGTAGGCGATCAGCACCGTGTTGCGCGAGATCTCCAGCTCGTCGGCCAGCGTGCGCGAGGACGGCAGTTTGCCGCCGGCCGGCAGCTGGCCCGCCAGGATGGCCTGCTTGAGCCGCTGGATCAGTTGGCGCTGGCGCGGCGCGGCGCCATGGCCGCGCGCCAGCGGGCTGGAGAGCAGGGCGTGGGGAAGATTCATGGCTCTATCGAATTCAATGACCGTGGCGCTTTTTATGATGCCACGATTCCTTTATCTTGCGCATATGCCGAACGCGTCCGCCACCGGCGGCGGCGCGGGCCAAACCGGAAGAGGCGCCACGCGATGCAAGCCCGAGTCAATGCTTTCCAACAACCCATCGGCGCCGACGTGGCGGACTGGACGGCGCGTCCGCGCCCGCCGCTGACGCCGGCCGTGGGCCGCTACTGCCGGCTGGAGCCGCTGTCGGCGGCGCGCCACGCCGCCGAGCTGTACCAGGCCTTCAGCCAGGCGCAGGACGGCCGCGACTGGACCTATATGTCGGTCGGCCCCTTCGCCAGCGAGGCCGAGTACCGCGCCTTCGCCGAGCGCGCCGAGGCCGGGCAGGATCCCTTGCACCACGCCGTCATCGACCTGGCCAGCGGCAAGGCCGTGGGCACGCTGTCGCTGATGCGCATCGACCCGGCCAACGGCGTGATCGAGGTAGGTTTCGTCAGCTTTTCGCCGCTGCTCAAGCGCACGCGCATTTCCACCGAGGCGCAGTTCCTGCTGATGCGGCGCGTGTTCGACGAGCTGGGCTACCGGCGCTACGAATGGAAGTGCGACAGCCTCAACGCGCCGTCGCGCACCGCCGCCGCGCGGCTGGGTTTCGAGTTCGAGGGCGTGTTCCGCCAGGCCGTGGTCTACAAGGGCCGCAGCCGCGACACGGCCTGGTTCTCCATCATCGACAGCGAATGGCCGGCGCTGCGCGCGGCCTACGAGCGCTGGCTGAGCCCCGGCAACTTCGACGCGGAGGGCGGACAGCGCGTCGGCCTGGCCGAGCTGATCGTGCGGGAGCGCGCCGCTTGCGCTTGATCCCCGTGGCGCTGGCCCTGTTCTGGGGGCTGAACTGGCCGGCGGTGAAGATCAGCCTGTCGCTGCTGCCGCCGTTCACGCTGCGGCTGCTGGGCCTGGGCAGCGGCGCGCTGCTGCTGTTCCTGCTGGCGCGGCTGCGGCGCGCCGACATCCTGCCCGCGCGCGCCGCCTGGCCCGGCATCGTGGCCGGCGGCCTGCTGTCGATCGCGGTCTTCAACCTGGCCGTGGCCTGGGCCCAGCTCAGCACCAGCACCGCCCGCGCGGCGGTGCTGACCTTCACCATGCCGATGATGTCGGCGTTGCTGGCCCGCCTCGTGCTGGGCGAGCGGCTGGATGGCCGCCGAGCCCTGGCGCTGCTGCTGGGCGGATTGGGCGTGGCGGTGCTGGCCTGGCCGGCGCTGAGGGCGGCGGCGTCCGGCACGGATCCGTCCGCGCTGCGCGGACTGGTGTTCCCCTTGACCGCCGCCTTCGGCTGGGCCGCCGGCACGGTCTGCCTGAAGCGCTGGCCCGCGCCGGGCGACCGCGCCGTCGTCACGGCCTGGCAATTGTCGATCGGGGCGCTGTGCGCGCTGGCCGGCATGCTGCTGGCGGGCGAATCGTTTCCGCTGCAGGGCTGGAGCGCCCGGGTCGCGGGGGCGCTGACGTTTCATATCGTGCTGGGCACGGCGGTGGCGTACTTGCTGTGGTTCGTGCTGAGCGAGCGCATCAGCGCGACCACGGCGTCGCTGACCACGCTGGCGGTGCCGGTGGTGGGCGTGCTGGGCGCCATGGCGCTGGTGGGTGACCGGCCTGCCGCCCAGGACTGGTGGGGTTTCGCGCTGGTGCTGGCGGGCGCGGCGCTGACGGTACTGGGATCGGTCGGCGCGGCGGCGCGCCGCGCCTGAGCCGGCCAGAGCGCGCGGGCGTTGACGTCGTCCGCGCGGGCCGGCGTCAGCGCGTCCGGCCGCGCAGCTTCTCGCGCAGCAGCGCCGAGCCGCTGACCAGCAGGAT
Source organism: Achromobacter sp. Marseille-Q0513 (assembly GCF_018195695.1). Lineage (NCBI taxonomy): Bacteria > Pseudomonadati > Pseudomonadota > Betaproteobacteria > Burkholderiales > Alcaligenaceae > Achromobacter > Achromobacter sp. Marseille-Q0513. The sequence continues at coordinate 18,662 of NZ_JAGTJY010000088.1, forward strand.
GCCGCCCAGCACCAGCAGCGCGCCCAGCACGAAGGCCGCGTCCAGCGGTTCGTCCAGGATCAGCACGCCGAACGACACGCCGAACAGCGGCGTCATGAACGACAGGATCGACAGGCGCGACGCCAGGTAGCGGCGCAGCAGCCAGAACCAGGCCAGATAGCTGGTCAGCGCCACGGCCACGGCCTGGAACGACACGCTCAGCACCGCAGCGGCGCTGTAGCGGAAACCGGCCTGGCCGGTGGCGGCGGCATAGGCCAGCAGCAGCACGGCGGCCACCGCCATCTGATAGAACAGGGTCTTGGCGGCCGGCGCTTCCGACAGCGCCGTCTTGCGGATCAGCACCGTGGTCGCGCCCCACAGCAGGCCGGCCATCAGTCCCATCGCATCGCCCAGCAGCATGTTGCTGGCGGCCTGCTGGCCGCCCTTGCCCAGGAAGGCCACGGCGATGCCGGCGAAGGCGATCGCCACGCCCAGCCATTGCAGCGGCGTCAGGCGCTCTTCCGGCAGCAGCCAGTGCAGGCCCAGCGCGGCGAACACCGGCGCGGTGTACAGGAACACCGACATGTGCGAGGCCGTGGTGTAGAGCAGGCCCTGCGCCACGAACAGGAATTCCACGGCGAACAGCAGGCCCACCGCCAGTCCGGCCGGCGCGGTGCCGTCGGCCAGCGCCCGCGTGCCGGCCTGGCGCCACATCACGACGCCCAGCACCAGCGCGGCGAAAGCCGAGCGCAGGCCGATCTGCATGATGGGCGCCACGTCGGCCGCCACCAGCTTGATGGCGATCTGCTGGAAGCCCCAGCACAGGCACAGCAGCAGCATGGATCCCGTGGCCAGCGCGTCCAGCGGACGGCGCGGGGCGGGGGCCGTCACGGCAGTTCCGCCGGATAGCTGTCCAGGGCCAGGCTGATCTGCTGGCGCAGGTCCCATTCGGCCAGGCTGGCCTGTACCGGACCGTAGAAGGCGCCGTCGCGCACCAGGAACATGGACGGCAGGTGGAAGACTTCATAGCGCTCGACCAGGCCGCCGTTCTCGCCAGCGTCGATCCAGCACACGCGTTGCACCGGCGGCAGTTCCAGCCAGGGCAGTTCCTGGCGCGCGATGCGGCAGGTGCCACAGGTGCGGCTGTGGAACACCAGCAGGGACAGGCCGGGCGTGTCCAGCAGATAGCGGTCGGCGTTGCCGTCGTTCAGTTCGATCTGGTCCATGGTCGCAAGAGGCGGGCGCGGCGAGGGCGCGATGCCGCACATTATGGCAGCGCGGGGGCCGGCCATGCCGCATAACCCGGACGCGGCCGGGGACTCAGGCGCGCGCGACGAGGCTGGCGTGATCGGAGCCGCGTGGAATCGCCGTCGCGTTCAGCGCGAGGACAGCACCCGGTCCAGCTCCAGCACCGTCTCGTACAGCACGCGCGTGCCGTCCAGCAGCTGCGATGGCTCGATCCATTCTTCCGGGCAATGGCTGCGGCCGTTCAGGCAGGGGATGAAGATCATGCCGGCCGGGCCGGTGGGCGCCATGTACATGGCGTCGTGGCCCGCGCCGCTGGGCAGGCGCATGGTGTCGTAGCCGAGCCGGCCGGCGGCGGCCTGCACCGCGTCCATCACCAGCGGCGCGCAGTCGGTGGGCCGGGCGCGGCTGAGTTCGATGAAGCTCGCGCTCAGGCGCAGCGCCTTGAGATCCTCGGCCACGCCGGCCATCAGGGTCTCGGGGAACGCGTCCAGCACCGCGTCGCTGTCGCTGCGCATCTCCAGCGTCAGCTCGACGCGGCCGGGCACGGCGTTGGCGGCGTTCGGCGTCAGGGACAGCCGACCCACGGTGGCGACCACGTAATGGGGCTTGCCGCTGGCCGCGCTGGCCTGGCGATGCGCGCCGTCGATGATGCGGGCCGCGCCGACCAGCGCGTCGCGGCGGATGTCCATGGGCGTGGTGCCGGCGTGGTCGGGCTGGCCTTCGACCGTGATCTGCACGCGGCGGATGCCGACGATGTTGGTGACCACGCCGATGGGCAGGCCGCGCGCTTCCAGCACCGGGCCCTGTTCGATGTGCAGCTCGACGAAGGCGGCGGTGCCGCCGGCCGGGCGCAGCGGCGCGGTCAGCGCGGCCGGGTCGCCGCCGATGCGGGCAATGGCCTGCGCCAGGGTTTCGCCTTCGGGATTGCGCGCGGCCAGCATGGCCGCGTCGAGCTTGCCGCTGAGCGCGCGGCTGCCGACGCAGGAAATGCCGTAGTCGCTGGGCTCCTCGGACAGGAAGTCGATGACCTCGAAGGGATGCTTGAGCGCGATGCCGTGCTCGTTCAGCGTGTGCGCGACCTCGATGCCCGCCAGCACGCCGATGATGCCGTCGTAGCGGCCGCCGCTCAGCACGGTGTCGCAGTGCGAGCCGGTGACGATGGGCTTGCGCGCGGGATCGCCGCCGGCGCGCGCGCCGACCAGGTTGCCGCCGGCGTCCAGCCGCGTGGCAAGGCCGGCGGCCTGGAACTCCTGGCGCAGCCAGGCGCGCGCTTCATCGAACAGCGGCGAGAAGGCGCGCCGCGTCCAGGGCTGGCCGGGCAGGGTGTAGCGGGACAGGGTTTCGACGCGGGACCACAGACGCTCGGCGTTCAGCGGCGGAAAGGCGGGGGCAGGGGTGGCGGGCATGAGGCTTCCAGATGACGCTCGGCCGATTATGGCACGCAGGTCCGCGGCGGCCGCGCGCGCCTTCGCGCATGGGCCGATGCGTGGACGTCAGGCCGCGCGCGCCACCAGCCCCAGGCGCTCGCGCCGCGTCCAGCGCTGCACCATCAGCACCGCCACCACGGTCAGGCCGATCGCCAGCCCGCTCCAGATGCCCACGCCGCGCCAGCCCGCCTCGAAGGCCAGCCAGGCGCCGCTGGGCAGGCCCACGCCCCAATAGCCGATCGCGGCGTAGACCATGGGCACGCGAGTATCGTGCAGGCCGCGCAGCATGCCCGCGCCCAGCACCTGCGCGCCGTCGACGATCTGGAATATCGCGGCCACGGCCAGGTAGCCGACCGCGAAGCCCAGCACGCGGGCGTTGGCCGGGTCACGCACGTCCATGAAAGCCGACACCAGCAGATAGGGCACCGTGACCATCAGCAGCGCGGCGATGGCCATGGAGCCGATGCCCAGCACGAACGCGCTCCAGCCCGCGCGCGCCACGCCGGACGCATCGCCGGCGCCCTGCGCGTGGCTGACGCGCACGGTCGCGGCCTGAGCCACGCCGTAGGGAATCATGAAGGTCACGCTGGCGATCTGGATGGCGATGGCGTGCGCGGCCAGCTCCGCTTCGCCCAGCCAGCCGATCAGGAAGGCGGCGGCGTTGAAGATGGTGACCTCGAAGGCGGTGGCCACGCCGATGGGCAGGCCCAGCTTCCAGAACGCGGCCAGCCGTTGCCAGTCCGGTTGCAGCAGATCGCCGAACAGCCGGTAGCGGCGGAAGCGTCGGTCGCGCAGCACCACCAGCGCCAGGCCCAGGAACAGGCACAGGCTGGCCAGCGCGCTGGCCACGCCCGCGCCGACCAGCCCGAGGGCAGGCGCGCCCAGGTTGCCGAACACCAGCACCCAGTTGCCGAACACGTTGAACCCGATGCCCGCCACCGCCACGATGAAGGCCCAGCGCGGCTTTTGCAGCGCGGCCAGGAACGAACGCAGCACCAGGAAGCCCAGGAACGGCGGCATGGCCCAGAGCAGGGCGCGCAGGTATTCGCCGGCCAGCGCCGCCAGCTCGGGCGGTTGGCGCAGCAGCAGCAGGATCTGTTCGCCGTGCCACAGCGCCAGGCAGCCCGGCAGCGAGATCAGCACGGCGGTCCACAACCCCTGGCGCACCGTCAGCCGCACGTCGCGCACGGCGTTGCGCCGCGCGCCTTCCGCGCGCGCGGCCATGGGCGCGGTGGCGCTGACCAGGCCCAGCGCGAAGAAGGCGATGGCCGAATACAGGTTGGCGCCCAGCGCGCTGGCGGCCAGCTGCTGCGAGCCCAGGCGGCCGATGAACATCACATCGGTGACGGTCATGGCGATCTGGGCCAGGTTGCTCAGCACCAGCGGCAGGGCGAGCATCAGCGTGGCGACGATTTCAGGTTTCCATGCGCTGCGGTTCGGCATGGGTTGGGGCGGGGGCATGCGCATCCTTGGGTACTTCCTTGCGGCAACCCCGAATCTTAATCGTTGCCCGCGCCGGCGCCTGTCATGCCCGCGCCGCGCCGGTCGGGACGCTCGCGCAGCAGGCTGGCCGCCGCCGCCGCGCCGGCCAGCGTGATGACGATGAGCGCGTGCAGCAGCCAGCGGAACGCGTCGTCATAGGCCTGCGGCAGCAGCGCCGCGGCGTGTGGATTCAGTGCCAGCGCGCCGGTCAGATTGCCGGCGGCCAGGTATTGCGCCGAGGCGGCGACCTGCGACAGGCCGTCGATGGCGTCCAGCCGGTGGCGGATCAGGCCGGCCAGCAGCGCGTTGACGCTGGCCAGCGCGATGCCTTCGCCGGCGACGCGGGTGGTGCTGAAGATGCCGGCGGCCATGCCGGCGCGTTCGGGCGGCGCCACGCTCATGGCCAGGCCGTCCATCAGGCCCCAGGGCAGGCCGGCGCCCGCGCCGATCAACAGCATGGGCCAGACGGCGGCCAGCGCCGAGGCGCGGATGTCGACCGCGCCGAGCCACCACAGGCCGGCGGCGGCCGCGAGCAGGCCGAGGGCCGAGATCAGGCCGGGCGAGACGCTGCGGGCCAGCCACGCGGCCACGCTGGGCATGAACAGCATGGGCAGGGACAGCGCGGCCGTGGCCAGCCCGGCCTCGATTTCGCCGAGGCCGTCGATGCCGATGAAGCGCATCGGCATCAGCACCAGCAGCACCACGTAGCAATAGCAGGTCGCCACCGGCAGCGCCTGCACGCCGACGAAGCGTGGATGGCGGAACAAGGACAGATCCAGCATGGGCCGCGCGACGCGGCGCTCGATGCGCACGAACAGCAGCGCGCACAGCAGGGCGCCGGCCAGCGGCGCCAGCACGCGCGCGTCCGTCAAGTCGCGGCCGGGCGCTTGCAGGATGCCCCAGGTGAGCAGGGCCAGCGCGGCGGTGAAGCCGAACGTGCCGCGCCAGTCCAGGCCGGCCGCCCGAGGGTCGCGCGATTCGCGCAGCGTGGGCGCGGCGATCGCCAGCGCGACCGCGCCGACCAGCGCGCTCGACAGGAACACCGCCCGCCAGCCCAGTGTGTCCAGCAGTGCCCCGGCCAGCACCGGCCCGGCGGCCAGACCCACGCCGAAGCTGGTGCCGAGCAGGCTGAAGGCGCGCGTGCGGCCCTGGTCGGGATAGGCCTGGCCCAGCGCCGCCGAGCCGCCGGCCAGCGCGGCGGCTGCGGCCGCGCCCTGCACGGCGCGCAGCGCGTCCAGCCAGATCGTGTCGGGCGCCAGGCCCAGCGCCAGCGACATCAGCACGAACAGACCCACGCCGCCCAGGAACACGCGC
>NZ_JAGTJY010000089.1:0-4400 GCF_018195695.1 Achromobacter sp. Marseille-Q0513
CTAAAACATCATTTCATAAATTCAAGTCATTGATATTTATGGAATTTATTAATTTTTAAAATGTCGTAAATATGTTTACTGCATTGCAGCATCCAATCTAGAATCAATGCAGGCCGGCAAGCTTGACATGGATCACATGGCGCCCCGGCGAACCGGCGCGGCACGCATCAGGAATGAAACCCGCGGCACAGGATTCACTTCTGACCGGCGCATTGCGTTGATGCCCCCCCAAATCAAAGGAGAAACACCCGTCCACACCATGATTGGATGACCCGGGCAGTTTGCATTCGCACGAAAGCGTTATTGATGTTGCGTGAAATCCGACAAGGGCGCCGCGAGCGTCCGGATTGGAGGAGACCTTTACTCATCCTGCGGGATGGGCACTCAACCAGCACTTTCGAGGGATTAACCATGCTTGCTTTTGTCAAAGACGCGGGGTATCGAATTGGTGAGTTTGAGTTCAAAGCGGGTTGGCTGACGGACGCCGAGAAATCCACGCTGGACGTTCTGGCCAGCCATTACGGCGACGTCGCGCGTACGCCGGAAAAACTGTCGGACGAGATCGATCTTTCCCACCTCCGGGCGGACGTGCTGCGCACCTTCCCAGGCATCGCCAGCGCTTCGGAAACGATCAAGGATCTGCTTGAGACGCGTTATTCGGCGCTGATCCTGAAAAGAAGCGGCCTGGCCGGCCTGGACCTGGACCAGCAGCGCCGCATCCTGTTCCTGCTATGCCTGGCGCTGGGCTGGCCCACGCCGACCGACAGGGTCAATCGCCAGATCATCTGGGACATCAAGAAGCGCGAGCTGCCCGCCGGCCAGGTTTCCACCTTCTCGGAAAACGCCTATGAGGCCAAGCTGCATACGGACACCCAGTATTTCCCGAATCCCGAGAGGTACACGCTGCTTTACGTGGTGCGGCCGGCCGACGACGGCGGCGTCTCGCTGATCCGCGACGGCCATCACATCGTGGATTCGCTCAAGAACGGCAGCCAGGGCGACTGGGCATTCCAGCACCTGTCCAGGACCAAGCTGCCTTTCCGCATTCCCACGTCGTACACCAAGGAACGCCGGCAGGACGTGGCCGAAGCCACCTTCGCGCCCATCTTTGCCGACAAGCCGCTGATCCGCTACCGCAAGGACACGCTCGAAGCCGGCCTGAAAGCCCATCCCGAGTACGACACCGCCGAGAATCGGCTGGCGCTCTACATCCTGGAGAACGTCATCGGCAACCAGGAATTCACCACCACTTGCCGGCTGGACGCGGACGACATCCTGCTGACCAACAACCATGAAGGCTTGCACGGCAGGACGGAGTTCAACGACCACGCGCGCCACCTGATCCGGATCCGCATCAGCGACCAGCGCCACGCGTCCCAGGACGCAACCCTCAGCTAAACAGGAGAACAGGCATGTCGGACACATTGGCTATCAACGCGGAGCCGTCGGGCATCCCGATACCGGCAAGGTACTTTGCCGCAATGGCGATTCTGATCGGCATCTTCATGGGGGCCCTGGACACGTCGATCGTCAATGTGGCCCTGCCGACCATCGCCAAGGAACTGGACGCCACGCCGGCCGCCATCATCTGGGTGGTGAACGCCTATCACGTGGCCAGCGCGGCCACCATGATCACCTTCGCGGCGGTCGGCGCGGTCTTCAGCTACCGCCGGGTCTATTGCATCGGGCTGGCCGTCTTCACCCTGACCTCGATCGGCTGCGCCGTGGCCAACGACCTCTGGACCCTGGTCGCGTTCCGCAGCCTGCAGGGCTTCAGTTACGCCGCCATGGTCAGCATCGGCATCGGCATGTACCGCAAGATCTATCCGCCCGAGCTGCTGGGCTCGATCCTGGGCATCAACGCGCTGATCGTGGCGCTAGGCACGGTCGCCGGGCCCACGCTGGGCGGCATCATCGTGTCGACGCTGGGCTGGCCCTGGCTGTTCCTGATCAACGTGCCGTTCGGCGTCGCGGCGCTGTACCTGGGCCTGCGCAACCTGCCGGCGGACGAGGGCAGCGGCGCGCGGCTCGACCTGTCCAGCATCGGCTTTTCCGTGCTGGCCATCGGCTTCGTGGTGATCGCCATCGACCAGGCCGGCCGCTGGGACAACGGCATCGTCTGGACCTTGCTGGCCTGCGGCGCCGTGCTGGCCACCGTGTTCCTGCGCCGGCAGCGACGCCTGGACGCGCCCTTGTTGCCGCTGGACATCTTCGCGTCCAAGCGCTTTTCCTTCGCCGCCGCGGCCTCGCTGGCCGCGTTCTCGGCGCAGGGCATTTCCTTCGTGGCCCTGCCGTTCCTGTTCCAGTCCGTCTATGGATACAGCGCCATCCAGTCGGCCCTGCTGTTCACGCCGTGGCCGGTGGTGGTGACCGTGGCCGCGCCGCTGTCCGGACGGCTGTCCGACAAGATCAACGCGACCCTGCTGTCCACCATCGGCGTCGGCATCTTCGCGCTGGGGCTGTTCCTGATCGCGTCCATGGACCACGCGCACGACGTCACCGACATCCTGTGGCGCCTGGGCCTGTGCGGACTGGGCTTCGGCTTTTTCCAGGCGCCCAACAACAAGGAGATGCTCAGCAACGTGGCGCGCGCGCGCAGCGGCGCCGCCTCGGGCGTGCTGGCCACGGCCCGCACCCTGGGCCAGTCGCTGGGCGCGGCGGTGGTGGCGGTGGTGCTGTCCGGCGTGGCCAGCCAGCTGTTCGCGAGCGGCAAGGTCGGACAGATGCAGACCGCGCTGTGGATCGCCGGCGCGATCGCGATGGCGTCCTGCTGTCTCAGCCTGGTGCGCATCCATCGCTGAGGCGGCAGGGCAGGGGGCCGCCGTGGACGAAGCCCGCGCGCGGCCATGGCACAATGGCCCCGTCATCCGAATGCAGACAGGCACGAGGCGGCAAGGGCCAGGAAGCGGCCCTTGCCGCCTCGCCGCGTTTCTCCCATCGCTTTCAACTTCCATGGAAATCATGATGTCGGACAGCAAGACACTCGTCGTCATCGGCGGCAGCTCGGGCATCGGCCTGCGCACCGCGCAAGTGGCCGCCGCGCAGGGCGCCCAGGTCATCATCGGCGGCCGCGACCGCCGGCGCCTGGACGAGGCCCTGAAGACCCTGCCGCAGAATGCCATTGCCAAGCAGGTCGACGCCTTCTCCAGCGCCTCGCTGGCGGCCTTCTTCGAAGACCTGCCCGTGGTCGACATGCTGTTCACGCCGGGCACCAACTACACCGTCACCCCCTTCGCCCAGGCGACCGAGGAACAGGCGCGAAGCCCGTTCGAGGGCAAGTTCTGGCCGCAGTACTGGGCCGTGCACGCGGCCCTGCCCAGGCTGGCGCCGGATGCCTCGGTCCTGCTGATGTCGGGCGCGGCCAGCGCGCGTCCCATCAAGGGCGGCGCCGCCTACGCCGCGGCCAACGCGGCCATCGAGGGATTGGCCAGGGGGCTGGCCACGGAACTGGCGCCGCGCCGCGTCAACGCGATCGCGCCCGGCACCATCGACAGCGACCTGTGGCAGGCGCGCCCCGCCGAGCTGCGCGAGGCCGCCTTCGCCCAGTACCGCGCCAGCACGCTGCTGCAGGCCGTGGGCCAGGTTGACGACGTGGCCAACGCTGCCTGGATGCTGCTTTCCAACCGCTACACGACCGGCACGACGTTTTTCGTCGACGGCGGCTACGTGCTGCGCTGAAACAGGAACTGGCCTGTGGCGCGCCGACGAATCGGACGCGCCTTGTTTCCCAAACGCGCACAGGAGTACAGATGGACGCGCGCAAGACCCTGCTGGACAAACTCGAAGCGCTGGACGCGCTGGACGAAGACCATTTGCCGGTCGTCACGCTGGACGAGTATTTCGACGGCAACGAACAGGAGGACTCCATCGCGCCCAACCAATGGGGCTACGGACGTCCGACCCTGCGCGAGATCCATGCCCATTTCCAGGCCATCGCCCGGCGTCCCGACGTGCAAGGCGTCTACGTGGGCCTGCACCAGGATTGGGGCATGGCGCTGGAATGCGACGACTGGCCAGCCGCCGAGAACATCCACGTGATCTCGTCCGCATCGCAGGCGGACGCCGAGCAGTGGCTGGAAGGCCTGGAGGCCGACGGCCTCGTCACGGGCTGGCCCTACGGCAAGCATGCCGCCGCGCCGGAAGCGGGGGAGGGGTTCCAGGTCTATACGGTCTGCTGGGACTGATTCTTCCCGGGCGTGGTCCGGCCGCTACGCCTGCCTGGCGGCCCGGCCCGCGCGCGGACATGCCTGTGCGCTGGATTCAGGCCCAGGCATCCAGGATCGTCCGTGCCAATGGCGCGACGTCTTCCCCGGCCAGCAGCCGCAGCCGGACCAGCAAGGCATTGGGGCGGGCGGCCGCGACGCTGAATGGCTCGCTGCCGATGGCGTCCACGCCCGCCT
>NZ_JAGTJY010000089.1:4410-23970 GCF_018195695.1 Achromobacter sp. Marseille-Q0513
CCGCGGATCTCGCTCACGCCGGGCGTGCCGGCCTGCGCGGCCGGGCTGGCGGTGCTGGACGCCATCGAATCCGCAAACCCCCTCCACAACGCCCCCACGGTGGGCGCGCACCTGCCCGAATCGCCGGCCCCCGCCCCGGCCGGCCCGCCACCCACAAGCCCCGGCCCGCCATTGCCGGCGACCCCAGCGTCTGCAGCTCCGGGCGGGCGACGGCCTGCCACAATGCGCGCGCATGTTCGGCCTGCCGCGCCTGGATCGCGCCGACAGTGCCGTCCTCCAGCCAGTGCCGCGCCAACTCGATGAGCAGGGGCGCGCAGGCCAGCCCCCACGACATGGCCAGGCCTTCCAGCACGCGCCGGTTCGGGTCGGGCCCGATCAGATAGCCGAAGCGCAGCCCGTCGCCCAACAAGCCGGACATGCTGCCCACCAGCCAGGTCCGTTCGGGCGCCAGCCGGTACAGGCCGGAGGATGCCCTGGGCGCCAGATGGCGGTAGGTCAGGTCTTCGATAAGCGCGAAATCATGTTTGCGGGCCAGCTCGGCGATGGCGCGGCAGCGCTGCGGCGGCATGATCCAACCCATGGGCAAATGCGCCACGGGCATGCAGTACAGCGCCTTGATCCGCCTGCGGCGCAGTAGCCGCTCCAGCTCGTCTGGCAAGGGGCCGTCGCCGTCGAAGGCGATCGGTTCCAGGTCCAGGCCGAGCTGGCCGGCGACGAGCTTCCAGCCGGGATAGGTGATGGCGTCGGCCGCCACCCGCTGCCCGCGCTGCGCGATCGCCAGCGCCGCCAGCCGCAATGCCGCCTGTCCGCCGTGCGCGACGCAGATCCGCTCCGGCGGCACATCCAGCCCCATTCCGGCGAAATGCGCAGCCAGGGCCCGCTGGATCGACGTCCTGCCCAGCGGGCTGGCCTGTCCGGTCAGCTGCGCCAGGTCGGGCTGGGCGGCAACTGCCTTGAGCGCGGCGCGCAGGTCCTGCGCCTCCAGCGCCACGGCGCTGCGGCCCAATGACGCGTACCTGGCCGCCGCCGACAGCGGGCCGGCATCCATCGGCCGCTCACGCACGAAGGTGCCGCGTCCGACTTCACCGATGACCAGCCCCTGTTGCCGCAGGCTGGCGTAGACCCGCGCGGCGGTGCTGGGACCGATGCCGCGCAGCCTGGCGAAATCCCGCACCGGCGGCAGGGCGCTGCCGCCAGCGAGTTCGCCGCCGCGGATGGCCGCCGCCAGTTCCGCCGTCAATCGTTCATAGAGGTTCATGTCGCGCGCCGCCGGGTCCGATGTGATCAATACAATGAATAGATTGTATTGCTACTCGGCGCCATACTGCCTCACACAATAATTGGAGGTCATGGTGGACATGTCGATGCAGGCCATGTTGTTGATGTTCGCGCTGGGCTTGCCCTGCGGCGTGGTGGCGGTGACGGCGGGAGGAGGGGTGACGCTGGGCGTGCCGCTGCTGATGCTGGTCGGCATTGCCGCCGATGACAGCGTCATCGCGGTGAAGGTGGCGCTGTGGGCCGCCTTCCTGACGGGCTCGCTGGCCCATGCGAAGAAACTGCCGGAGACCGCCGTGCCGGTGCCCGGATGGCTGTGGCCCATGTGCCTGCTCGGTTCCGTGCTGGGCGCGCAGCTCCTGACCATCATCGACCCGATGCGGCTGCGCAGCGTGGTGCTGTTCCTGCTGGTTGCGTCCATCGTCGGCACGTTCTGGGCCGGACGCCGCCCGAAGACGGTCAACGTCTCGCCCAGCGCCATGCAGCGGCTTGCCGGTTTCGTGCTGGTGCTGGTGCTGGCGGTGTATTCCGGGTTCTTCGGCGCCGGCTATGGCGTCTTCCTGATCCTGACGCTGGTGGCGCTGCACGGCCACACGCCGTCCACCGCCGCCGCGCTGGGCACGCGGCTGAGCCTGGTCATCTCGACCGCTTCCGTGGCCGTGTTCATCTGGCGCGGCGTGGGGCCGTGGCCGACGGCGCTGCCGCTGGCGCTGGGCTGTGCGCTGGGCGGCACGCTGGGCGCGAAGGCGGTCAGCCGGCTGGGCGATGGCGTCGTGCGCATGACCACCTGGGCGGTCAGCATCCTGGCGGCGATCAAGCTGCTGGCGACTTGACGCGGGATGAGACGGGGTAAGTCTGGCCGCGCGCCGCGCCTACGCGGTCAGCGCGTCCCGCAGCCACGCCACGAAGGCCTGGGCCTGCGCATTCATGCGCCGCCCGGCGGCGGGCAGGGCGCGCAGTCCACCGTCGAACTGAACGGCGCCGAACGGCGCCACCAAGGTGCCTTCGGCCAGCTCGCGCGCGATCAATCGCGTTTCCACCAGGGCGACTCCCAGGCCTGACAACGCCGCCTCAATGCATAGATGGGTGTGCGGAAACTCCAGCACATCGCCGCGCGCAACCGATTTTCCGGTCTTGGCCTCCCATTGATCCCAGGCGCTGGACGTGTAGCCATGCGCGATCCGAGTCCGCTTCGCGGCCGCCAGCCTGGCGCAGGCCGGCACGCAGACCGCCGCGAAATTCACCGGCGCCAAGGGCAGGGCGCGCCGCTGGTCGGCGTCCGAGTAGCTGGACATGTCCCACGCCACCAGCACGTCCGCGCCTTCGTTGCGGATCTCGCGCGCCGAGGTCATCGAAAGCCGGATGCGAATATCCGGGTGCTTGCGATAGAACACCGCCAGCTGCGGCACCAGCCAACGCATGGCGAAAGTCGCGCTACAGGCCACGTGCACGCCCGGGCCGGCGGCGCGGCTGCCCAGGTTTTCATAGGCGCGCTCCAGCTGGTCGAACAGGGAACGCGTCACGGCATAGAAGTCGGCCGCCGCCGGCGTCATCCGCAGGCCGGTGCCGTCGCGCTCGAAGAGTTCGGCGCCCACGTCGTCGGCCAGCAGCTTCAGATGCCGGCTGATCGCGCCGTGCGTGCGCGCCAGTTCCTCGGCGGCGCGCGTCACCGATCCGGTGCGCGCGACCGCCTCGAATGCGCGCAGGGAGGCCAGGGGAGGGAGCTTGCGCATGGAAGTCCTTGAGCGTCCTTATGTCAGGAAAGCTGACGAAATCGCAAAACAAATCGATATTCGGATGCTAACAGGCTGGCTAGCATGCTTCCCATATTCGCCGCCTTGTTCATGCGCTCGGTGTCAGGGTCGGCAGCCTCGATTTGTTCAATAGACTGACATATAGGAGTCTCCCCATGCATATCGTCGACATCCGCGCCTTCGAGGCGCTGGACAGCCGAGGCAATCCCACGCTGGAGGTCGAGGTGGCGCTCTCGGACGGCGCCTGCGGCGTGGCGCTGGTGCCGTCGGGCGCGTCCACCGGTATCCGCGAAGCCTGCGAGCGGCGCGATGGCGATCCACGCCGCTTTCACGGCCGAGGCGTCCTGAACGCGGCCCGCAGCGTCAACACGGAACTGCGCGATGTGCTGCGGGACATGCGCGCCGACCGCCAGGCGGAGCTGGACCAGGCCATGATCGCGCTGGACGGCACGCCCGACAAAAGCCGCCTTGGTGCCAATGCGATCCTGGGCGTGTCGCTGGCCGCGGCGCGCGCGGCGGCGGCCAGCCTGGAACTGCCGCTGTGGCGCTACCTGGGCGGCAACCAGGCCTGCGTCATGCCGGTGCCCATGATCAACGTGCTCAACGGCGGCGCCCATGCCGACAATCCGCTGGATTTCCAGGAATTCATGGTGCTGCCGATGGGCGCGGCCAGCTTCGCCGAGGCGGTGCGCATGGGCGCCGAGGTGTTCCATGCGCTCAAGGACGCCCTGAAACGCGCCGGCCATTCGGTCAACGTGGGCGACGAGGGCGGCTTCGCGCCCGATCTGCGCGTGGCCGAGGAAGCGCTGGACTTCCTGATGGCGGCGATCGGACAGGCCGGACTCCGGCCCGGTCAGGACGTCGCGCTGGGCCTGGATCCGGCTGCCAGCGAATTCCACCGGCCCGCCGGCTACGTCTATGCCGGACAGGACCGGCGCCTGAGCGCCGAGGAGCAGGTCGACTACCTGGCGGCGCTGACGCGGGCCTATCCGATCATCTCCATCGAGGACGGCATGGCCGAGAACGACCCCGCCGGCTGGAAAATGCTGACCGAACGGCTGGGCGCCAGCTGCCAGCTGGTCGGCGACGACGTGTTTTGCACCAATCCGCGCCTGTTCGAACAGGGCATCGGGCAGGGCCTGGCCAATGCCATCCTGGTCAAGCCCAACCAGATCGGCACGTTGACGGAAACGCAGCAGGTGCTGCGCCTGGCCGCCCGCAGCGGCTATCGGGTGGTCATGTCGCACCGCTCCGGCGAGACCGAGGACACCAGCATCGCGGACCTGGCGGTGGCGGGCCATTGCGGCTGGATCAAGACCGGCTCGATGTCGCGCTCGGACCGCACGGCCAAATACAATCGCCTGCTCAGGATCGAGCGCGAACTCGGGGCCGCGGCGGTATACGCGGGCGCCTTGCCGCTGGGAAGGGGATTGCCGCCGTCACCTGCGTGCTAAGATTTTTTTCCGCAACAGGGGACGCCGATGCGCGCACATGCCAATGCCGGAAGACGATGGGTCGCGCTGGTCGCGATGGCCCTGTTCGTCTTCCAGGCATTGATCGCGTCCTCCGCCCTGGCATCCTCGGGCCACGGATCGGGCCAGGCCGGCACCACCACGATCATCTGCACGGCCAGCGGTCCGCGCGTGGTCGCCCTGGATTCGGAAGACGCCGCGCAGCACGCCAGTCAGCAGGGCGGCGCATTGCCGCAATGCTGCACCGCCGGTTGCGCGATGCTGGGCGGGATCACTCCGCCGGCGCTGCTCCTGTACAGCTGGCTGGCGCCCGTCATCCAGCATGCCGCGCCGGCGCCTGTCGCGGCTCCCTATCTCTCCAGCGCCCTGGCGCGATTGCCGCAGCGGTCGCGCGCGCCTCCTGCCGCCGCCTGACGCCCGCCACCCGAACGAGACGGATACCCGCCCTGACAGGGGCGGACATGCCTGCCGCTTAGGCGGTGGGCAGATTGCCCAGCCGCCGGCGCGCTTTGTCGCCGCTCGCATTCCGACTCGTGCCTGGGTATGGGCTTAGACGTGCACGCGATTTCCGGCCGAACGCCATTCATTGTCTGGCGGAACGCCGTCCATTCACGATCCAGGAGAATTCCCATGTTCAAAAAATCATTGATTGCCGCTCTGGTGCTGGCCGCCGCCCCGCAACTCCTCTGGGCGCACGCCCATGTCGGAACCGCCACGCCCGCCAAGGACGCGGTCCTGGCCAAGACGCCGGCCACCGTTACTCTGACGCTGACCGAAGGGCTGGAGGCCGCGTTTTCCTCGCTGACGCTGCAGGATGCCGCCGGCAAGACCGTCCCGACCGAAAAATCGGCCTTGGCGCCCGGTGACAACAAGACGCTGGTCCTGCCGATCGGCAAGGATCTGCCCGCGGGCGTCTACACGGTGAAGTGGCAGGCCTTGTCCAAGGACGGCCACAAGACCAATGGCGCCTGGTCGTTCACGATCAAGCCCTGAGGCCGCTTGCCAGCTCCCGCCGCCGACGGCGCCCAGGCCATGATCATCGGCACGTTCGCGCTATTGCGCTTTGTCGCCTACCTGGCATCGACGCTGCTGTTCGGCGCCAGCGCCATGCTGGCGCTGAGCGGGTCGCGCGGCTTGAGCCTGTCCATCGAGGCGGACTTGCGCAAAATGTTGCGCGGCGCCTCGGTGGCCGGGATGCTGTCCGTGCTGTGTCTCCTGCCATTGCAAACCGCCAGCATCGCCGGCGAATGGCAGGCCATGGCGCAGACCGACATGCTGGCCACCGTGGCGCTGCAGACCCGCTATGGACAGGCCTGGATCCTGCGGGTGGCGGCGATGCTGCTGGTGCTGTGCCTGTTTCTGCGGCCCCGGCCGGGCTGGACATGGCCGCGGGCGCTCGCCGCGGGCCTGGCCCTGCTGCCGCTGGCGCTGAGCGGGCACGCCGCGATGGAGGAGGGCAGGACCGGCCTGCTCCACGCGTTGAACGACATGCTGCATTGCCTGGCCGCCGGTTTCTGGCTGGGTTCGCTGCCGGTCTTCCTGCTGTTCCTGCGGCGATGGTCGGAGCCCGCCCATCGCGTCGATGCCACCCGGGCCTTGATGCGGTTCTCGACCGCCGGGCACGTTGCAGTCGCGGCCCTGCTGCTGAGTGGCGTCGTCAACGCCGCGCTGATCCTGTCGCCGGCGGGGCTGGATACCGCGTCCGCGTATCAGCAATGGCTGGGGCTGAAGATCCTGTTGGCGCTGGCCATGGTGTTGCTGGCGCTCGTGAACCGGTATTGGTGGGTGCCCAGGATCCGGCGACAGCCGGAACTCGCGCTTGGGCCGTTGCGCCGGAACACCGTGCTGGAAGTCTGCGTGGGCGTGGCGATCTTGCTGATCGTGAGCGCGCTTGGTCTGTCGGCGCCGCAATGAATGCGTGACCGCTTGCGCGGCGACAGGGTGTTGTCGATTTTCTGAACAGGCGCTAGGGCAGTCCAAGCCATCCATGCAGGCCCACGTAAATGCCGACGGCGACGATCAGCAGGCTTGAGAGGTAGGGCGCCCGCCGGGCCGCCGCGCTGAACCAGGGCGCGCGCCGGGTAACGTGCCGCACGCTGAGCGCCGCGACGACACCGACTGTGACCAGGGTGATGGCAAGCCCGATCGAGAAGCACAGCACGAGCACGGCCCCCAAGGTGAACGCCTTCAACTGCAAGCAAAGCAGCAGCACCGTGATGGCCGCAGGGCAGGGGATAAGGCCGCCCGTCAGCCCAAACAGGGCGATCTGCCAGTTGGTGACATTCCGGTTCGCGAATCGTCGGCGTATGTCATTGGCATGCGCCAACTGATGGGCATCTTGATGGTCTACACCGGCGACATTCAATCCTCGCAACGCTTCATGGTTTTGGTCGTGCTGGTGGCCATGAGGCACCAGAAGCGCGGCGTCATCGTCGTGAGTGTGCCCGCCGTGCTCATGATCGTGATGGGAATGGTCGTGCGCCTCGCCATGCTGTTCCCGCCAGGTTCGCCAGAACATCCAGGCCGCGATCAGCACGATGACCGCGCCCGAGGCCAACTGGAAGTAGGGCTCCAGTTCCTCCGCCGCCACGCCTTGCCATAGGTACATGCCGCCCAGCCCGATGCCCCACACGATCAGCGTGTGCGAGATGGTCGCGGTGACGCCCAGCAGCACGGCCTGCCACACCGTTCCCCGGATCGCGACGATGAAGGCAGCCATCATCGTCTTGGAGTGGCCGGGCTCGAGGCCGTGCAGGGCGCCCAGCAGGATGGCGCTGGGAATGAACAGCCAGGCGTGCGATGCACCCTGGGCAAGCAGCTCGGCAAACGACAACATGGGAGAAATGGCCCCTAGAGGTACTTGGTGATCTCTTTGAATTCGTCGATGGTGCGCTGCTTGTCCGCGTCCAGATCGCCCACGGCGTCTTGCAGGCAATGATCGATGTGGTCCTGGATCAGGATCTTCTTGGCCTGCGAGATTGCCTTTTCGACGGCATGCAGCTGTTGGGCCAGATCAAGGCAGGGACGATGCGCTTCCATCATCTGCAGGATGCTGCCCAGATGGCCTTGTGCCCGCTTGAGTCGCTTGGCGACGGCATCGTGATGGTGGTGGGGATTGGTCTTTTCCATGTCGCGCATCATATCCCCCCGGGGGGGATATGAACAGGAAGGCCATGAGGCCGGAATTGCTTTTAGCGCGTTTGCGGCATGAGAAAATGTATCCATGACAATAATTTGATCGTACTGATTTGCACGCATACGATGCTTGTTTCCCTTCATTGACGGCGATATGGAACTGACCGTCGGCACCATCCTGGTCACCTTCGCGGGCGTCTTCCTGATCTGCTTCATGAAAGGTGCATTTGGAGGGGGCTTTGCCATCATCGGCATTCCGCTACTCTCGCTTGTCATGGATCCCGTGACGGCCGGCGGCTTGCTTGCGCCCCTGTTCGTCGCGATGGATCTTTATGGCCTGCGCTACTGGCGGCCATCCACATGGTCCAGGCCTGATCTCGCCTTGCTGGTGCCCGGCCTGGTCGTCGGTATCGGGGCTGGCTACCTGGTGTTCCGAGGGCTGGACCACCACGCGATCGCGATTGTGATGGCCATTGTTACACTGGTTTTCGTGGGCTTGTGGTTCGTGCGCGGCGGCCAAGTCGCCGTCCGGCCGCGCTCCCGTCCCAAGGCCTTGGCCGCCGGCGTGGCGTCCGGAATCACCACCATGGTCGCGCATTCGGGCGGGCCGCCTCTGGCGATGTATCTGCTGCCGCTGGGCCTGAGCAAGCAGGTCTATGCCGGCACCACCAGCATGTTCTTCACGGTGGGAAATCTCGTCAAGGCCGTGCCCTGGCTGGCGCTGGCGAAGCCGGCGGGGAACGTCTGGATCTTGATGGCGATCTGCCTTCCGGCGATTCCGGCGGGCGTGTGGCTGGGGTGGCGCCTGCATGCGAGGCTGGATCAGCGACAGATGTACAAGGCCTGCTATTTCTTGTTGATCGTGACGGCCTTGAAACTGTTGTGGGACGGGGTGTTGGGCTACTTGCCGCAGTAAGACGGAATGCGCCTGTGGCGATGGCCTCGGCTTTCGGCGGCAAGCTGGCGAGGCCCGTTCATCCAGGGAATTCCTGACTTCTGAACTCATGGAGTAGCACGTTCTTCAGCGCTGGAGGGCCGGCGCATGCCGGTGCTCAATGAAGGAGGGTGTTTGGTCCGCGATCAGGCTGAACTCGTGGACATCGTAAACGCCCGGATCTGACCGTGTAGACGCGAGCGAGCGGAAGGCCGAGGATCGCGGTTGTGTTGGGCGCCACGCCGACTGGGCTATCGATCGAAGTCGGCCCGGACTGTATCCGGCGCTGGAGCGCAACCGTGGATGCGAAATCAAACGATCAATTGCTCGCGGAGAAGCTCGCCCAGAATCCCTATGCTCGAGTACATGCGGTCGTCCCATACCGACCCCGCACTCAAGCGCAGGCAGTTCTTGAAGCGGCGACTGCCCGAGAAGATGTCCCCAGGGGTGAAGCAGATGCCGCGCTCCAACGCAGCAGTAAACAATTTCTGCGTATCCGCTCCCCTGCGCAGTTCCACCCACAGGGCAAAGCCCCCATGAGGACGGCTGATCTTGGTATCCGGCGGAAAGCAAGCCTCGACCGCGCGCCTCAGTGCCATGAGATTCGCGTCAAGATTGCTTCGGAGCTTGCGTAGATGCGCCTCGTAGGCTCCGCTGGCCATGAATTCGGCGAGCGCGGTCTGCGCCAGCGTCGGGCTGCATAGATTCAGCGCCAGCTTGGTATCTGTCAGCCGCTGCGCATGGCGCTTCGAGTACACCCAGCCGATACGGTAGCCAGGCGCAATGGTCTTGGAAAAAGAGCTGCAGTAGGTAACATCGGCAGCAGGGTCCAATGCATGAAAGGGCCGCGGTCTTTCCCGACCGAAGTAGATGTCCCCATAGACATCATCCTCGATCAAGGGAAGCGAACGCTTCTTCAGTACCTTCAGAAGTGCGATCTTGTCCTCTTCGCTCATGGCGCAGCCCAAAGGGTTGTTGACCCGGGACGCCAGCACGACAGCAGACAGCGGGTGTTCATCGGCCAGCTTGCCCAGAGCCTCCACGTCCACCCCCCGGACGGGGCTTGTCGCCACCTCCAGGACCTTGATTCCCAAGACCTCCAAGGTATGCAGCAGGCCGTAATACGTGGGCGATTCGACCGCCACGGTGTCACCGCGTCGCACGAGGGTCATCAAGGCGAGCGTCACGGCCTCAGTGCAGCCATTGGTGACAATGATGTCTTCTGGCGAGGCAGCGCAACCGGCCCGCATCGTGTGCCTGGCGATCTCCTGCCGCAGGTCCTCACATCCGCGAGCGGAGTTGTAGGTGTTGTGGTGGGCGCCGTTCCTGCGGGCGCCGCGCGCCAGGATTGCGTTCAGGCGATCCGAACGCAGGAAGGCCTGGTCGGGCACCGCGCACCCAAGCTGGATGTAGGCGGGGTCATGCGCGTACTCCAGAAACACGGCAACCGCGTTGCTGATTGAGACGGTGGAGGCTTTCCTGGCAGACGCCGATGCGCGGGGAAGTCCCAGGGTCGCATTGTGTGATCCCGTCACAAAGTAGCCCGAACGTGGTCTTGCCTGGATCAGGCCCCGTTCAGCAAGCAGCTGATAGGCCTGTATGGCGGTGGAAATACTGATGCCGCGCGTTTCGCAGACCTCCCTGACTGATGGCAGTCGGGCTCCTGGCGCAAGCGTCCCGCTTTCGATGGCGTCGCGAATGAGCGCGGCAAGCTGCTGGTAAAGATGTGCATCGCCGGGCTTGCCGCCGTGTGCGTGTTGGCCGCCCGCAATGTTCTGCTTGGCACCTGGCACATAGAACCCCGACTGCGGGCGAGAGATAACGGTGCCTTGCTCGGTGAGGATGCGATATGCCTTCTGAACCGCCGATCCACTGAAAAGATGTTGATCCATCAAGGCGCGCACGGAAGGCAATCGATCTCCGGCCGACAACTGCCCCGTCCGCATCGCATCGAGGATGATGCGAACGACCTCCTGGTGGCTTGTTGATCTGTTGGTCTTCATCTCAAAGGTCGTGGCGGTGGGCGCCATTGGAGGAGGAGCGGCAGCCGATATCAGATCAGTTTGTGCTGAAGAGAAATCAAAAATCTGTATCTGTTCTGATTGGCTGGGTGGTCATACCATCCTAACAGCTTTGCACGAGCAGCCGCCATGGCCGCCGGCGAGGTGCATTTCGTGCCCCCCCGGGTTTCCGGGCGATTGATGTGCTCAGGCGCGATGGATGCTGAAACTCTCCACCTGCGGCAGCGCTGCAAATGAGCTTGGAAGCCTGGCCCAGAGGCAGGGAGGGCCGCTGTATGAATCTGATTCGCTTGTGACCGTCCTCTTGGTGGTTTGCGACTGCCTTGGCGGTGCTGCTTGTCGCTTGCAGTGTGCCGAAATCAGCGAGGTGGAAATTGGCTCGGAAGTCCATTGAATGGAGTGAACATGAAAATCCGTATTGCATACATAGAAGAGCCCCCTTTCTACTGGACCGCGGAAAATGGCGAGGTAGCGGGATCGGATGTCGAGCTGGCCGAGGTGATACTGCGTGCCATGGGCGTCTCGGAAATTTCCTATGTCCCCACCACGTTCGAGGAGTTTCTTCCGGGGGTGGAGGAGGGGCGTTGGGACATGAACGTGCCCATCTTCATCTCCGCCGAGAGACAGCGGCGCGTCACGTTCAGCGTGCCGGTCTGGTCTCTCGTGGACGGATTCATCGTGCCGGCAGGCAACCCCAGGCAGCTCCAAAGCTATGAGTCGATGGCCGTTCAATCCAATGCTCGCCTGGCTACGATCGCGGGAACCATACAGATTGACGCAGCCAAGGCCGCGGGCATGCATGCCGAGCAAATTGTGGTTTTCAAAGACCAGCCGGATGCCATCGCAGCCTTGCAGGCCGGAAAAGTCGATGCCTTCGTGGGGACCGCTGTGGGAAACCGGGCTTTGCTGCAGCGTTATCCAGGGCTTGACGCCGTCTCGCATCCACTGCTTGCAGGCTCCAGGGCACCCGTTGGCGGATTCTCATTCAGCAAGGCCAATACCGCGCTGACCCATGCGGTCAATGATGAGCTCCAACGCTACCTGGGTTCAGCCGACCATCGCATGCGCATGAAAAATCATGGCATCACCGATAGCGAAATTGACGGAGCGCTTGCGGCCCGCATGGCAACAAGGTCCGGGGCAATGCCAACATGACCATCACACTCCACAATCCCCCCGGGTTGGCTCCCCCCTTCTCGTGCTACAGCCACGGCGCTTCCGTCGAGTCAGGCGCACGTTGGCTCCATGTCTCTGGCCAGATCGGAGTCAATCGCAGCGGGGAGGTGCCAGAAGATCCCCGCCAACAAATTGAACTGGCTTGGCGCAATCTCATCGCGGTGCTGGCCGACGCCGGCATGACGGTCCATGACCTGGTCAAGGTGGACGGCTTCATCACCCGGCAGGACATGGTGCCAATGTTCCGAGAGCTTCGTGAGCATCATTTTGCTGGCCATGCCGCTGCGACCACGCTGGTCGTGGTTGCAGGATTGGCCGAATCCCATCTGAAGGTTGAGATACAGGCCGTTGCGGCGAAGTAGAGCAGGGTGGTGCCGGTGCGAGAATAGCCAGCCCTATGCCTTGCTGCGCGGTGAGGGTATCCGGCCGCACTGTGAAATCAATCGTCGTTGTACTCGACTCGGCTGGCGCAGCGTGTCTTGAAAGGTTCATCCGCACGATGACCGTGGAGCGTCATTCCTCCGTCGCGGATTGCATATCCATACGCGCGAGATGAAAGCCTCGAGGACCAATGGCACGTCCGTCCTGGGACATGATCTCCAGTTTCGCCACAGGTTGGCCCGCTTCATTGTCGACCATCGTCGATCGTAACTCGCCAGGGGCAAAACACGCCCGCTCTCCCCACTGCCAGAGGGCGATAAGGACCACTCCCAATTGTTCGCCCTTTGGGGTCAGAACATAGCGATGGGAGGGACGGGCGCCTTCGCCGGGCTCGATCTTCAGGATGCCGTGTTCGACCAGTTTTTTCAGCCGGGCGGAAAGAATGTTCTTCGCCGCGCCAAGACTTTTCTGAAATTCGTTGAAGCGTTGCCGTCCCGCGAACGCCTCGCGCACGATGAGCAGCGACCACCAATCGCCAATGACGTCCAACGCTCTGGCGATGCCGCAGTTCTCCCCACCCAAGTCTGTTTTCTTGCCTTTCACGCGGAGTCCTCGCAATTCACAACAATGAGGTTGCAATTTTAAACCAATGGCGCTAGGATGCCTACTGGTTTCAAAATTAAACCTTAACGTTTTCATACTTTGGAGATAAGCCATGAGCTTTCAAACCCTGAATCCGGCCACCGGCAAAGTGGTGAAGGAATTTCCGCTGCAATCCGACCAAGACATCGCACGCTTGCTTGAAGTCGCAGATGACCGTTTCCGAAGTGACTGGCGGCTGCGCCCGGTAGCCGAGCGGGCACGCGTGGTTGCGCGCGCAGCGCAGATCTTGCGCGCGAGGCGCGAGGAATATGCCGACCTCATCACGCTGGAGATGGGTAGGGTGCGAGCCTTCAGCCTGTCCGAGGTGGATCTCGCCGCAAATATCCTCGACTATTACGCTCGAAAGGCTGAGGAATTCCTTCAGCCTAAGGCGATTCCGGAGGCGCCCGGTTGTTCACTCGTGATGGAGCCGATAGGCGTGATTCTGGGGATCGAGCCCTGGAATTTCCCTTACTACCAATTGGCGCGCGTTGCTGGCCCGCAACTCGTTGCGGGCAATGTTGTCATGATCAAGCACGCGGAAAATGTGCCGCAATGCGCATTGGCGTTTGCACGTCTGTTCGAGGAAGCGGGCGCGCCTCCGGGTGTTTACACCAACCTGTTTTGCAGTGTGGAGCAGGTGGGAGCGCTGATTGACGACTTCCGTGTGCGGGGTGTGACGTTGACCGGCAGCGAGCGTGCGGGCGCGGCGGTCGCACAACGTGCCGGCGCCAACTTGAAGAAGGTGGTGCTGGAGCTCGGCGGCAGTGATCCCGCTATCGTGTTGGAGGACGCAGATCTGGCATTTGCCGTCGATCAGTGCGTGATCGGGCGGATCGTCAACGCCGGACAGACCTGCGTTGCAACCAAGCGATTGATCGTGGTTGGGCGCGAGCGCGGCGAACAAGTTCTGTCGCGTCTCATCGACAAATTCTCCATGCTTACTGTCGGCGATCCCATGGACCCGAAGAGCGCCATCGGACCGATAGTCTCCGAGCGCGCCTTGCACGGATTGCTCGATCAAATCGAAGGTGCGAAGAACGCTGGCGCCCGCGTCGTTTTCGGTGGAAGGCAAATCGACCGCCCTGGGTTTTATCTTGAGCCAACCATCATCACCGACATAGCACCGGAAAATCCGCTCTATCAACAGGAAGCCTTTGGCCCGGTGCTGTCGTTCTACGTTGTGGACACAGAGGAGGAGGCAGTGGCGCTTGCCAATGCCACGAAATATGGTCTTGGTTCCTCTGTGTTCGGCTCCGACATCGAGCATGCAAAAAAAGTCGCCGAGAAGATCGAGGCAGGAATGGTCTGCATCAACTCGTACTTTCACACCAGCCCTGAGGCGCCCTTTGGGGGTGTAAAGAATTCAGGCTTTGGCCGTGAGCTATCCGAGCTTGGCATCAAAGAGTTTGTCAATCAAAAACTCGTACGCATCGCGGCTTAAGGCAAGGTTCGGATCTCGCCGTGCGGGTGGCAGCGTATATCTATAGCGTAGGATTTACGCTGCCCCCGAGCTTCTCGCTCTTGGTCCAGAATTGCATGCGCCGAAGTATGGCGATTTGCAGCCTCATGTTCTCGATCCCCAATGGGGCGCATCGAACGTGGCGAGCGGAATGTGACGCTTGACCATCGCTCGCACCACAGCATGAGGCAGGCCAATCGAACGCTTGGAATCTGGCCTGGTCCCCCAATCATGCCAGCGGCAGCAAGTTGCGCGCTTGGTAGGCAGCCCAGAGCATCTGCTATGCGGAGAAGATGCAGACGCTTGCGGCAGGCGAGCGTACAGGCATAGCCCCCTTAGAAGCGTTCAGAAACTGCCGGAAGTTTGCTTAATTGGACGCGCAGGGAGGAGCAGCGCGAAACTCGCATAATTTATACTTTACATAATACACATTATGCGTAATACGACCCCAGACGAGAGATGAGCTCCCGTCGGCGTTCTTCGCTTGCGGCCGACGTTCCCGGTGCAGCTCCCATCTCCCCACGGATTCGCCATCTGAATCCTCGACTCACAAGGATCAACCGCCCGACAGCCTCCGCGAAATCCAGGCTCTCGTCCCTGGCTACCCGCCAACCGCCTCGAACGCCGCCTCATAGATCGCCAGCGCGTCAGCCTCAGTCACTTCCCGAGGATTGTTCACCAGCAATCGCGTCTGCCGCATGGCGTCGCTGGCCATCCGTGCCAGATCTCCCCGTTTGACGCCAACCTCGGCCAGGCTGCGCGGAATCCCCGTGTCGACCGCCAGCTGTTCAAAATAGCCGACCAAGGCAGCCGTCCTGGCCTCGTCGCTGCCCGTCGCGCCCGGTACCACGACCTCGGCGATCTCGGCATAGCGCCTGCTGGCGGCCGGCGCGTTGAATTTCAGCACTGGCGCCAGCACCAGCGCGTTCGACAGCCCGTGCGGCACGTGGAAAATGCCGCCGATGGGATATGCCAGCGCATGCACGGCCGCGACCGGGGAATTGGCGAAGGCCTGGCCGGCGAACATCGCGCCCAGCAGCATGGCGCTACGCGCGTCCTTATTGCCGCCGTCCCGGCACGCGGTCAGGATATTGCGGGACAACAGCTCCAGCGCCTTGATGGCCAACATGTCCGACACCGGGTTCTTCAGATGCGCCGAGGTGTAGGCCTCGATGGCATGCACCATGGCGTCGATGCCGGTGTAGGCCGTGGCGGCGCTGGGCAGTCCCAGGGTCAGTTCCGCATCCAGAATCGCCAGATCGGCGTACAACTGCGGCGCGACCACGCCCATCTTGGTGGTTTCCCCGGTCGTCACGATGGATACCGCCGTCACTTCCGAACCAGTGCCGGCGGTCGTCGGCATCTGCACCAAGGGCAGGCGCTGGCCGGACACTTTCCCTACGCCATACATGTCCGCCAAGGGCTGCTGGCCCGCCAGCAGCACGGCCAGCAGTTTCGCCACGTCCATGGACGAGCCGCCGCCCAGGCCCAGCACCACCTCCGCGTCTGCCTGGCCGGCGCGCTTGGCGGCTTCCAGCACGACGGATTCCGGAGGATCGGCGACCACATCGTCGATCACGGTCACCTGCCAGCCATGCCTGGCCAGGTCGGCCAGGGCCGGCGCCAGGAGGCCGCTCTTGTGCAGGAAGCCATCGGTGACGAGGCACAGTCGGACCTGCGCCGGATACTGCTTGCGCAGCAAGGCGCCGAGCTGGCGCGCCGCGCCGAATTCCGAAATGATGGTCGGGACAGTCTGGAATTGGAAAGCGTTCATAGGACGATGCATCAGGAGTTGTTCAGCAAGGTTTCACGCAGGAACGCGGCGGCCCGGATCAGCATGACGCGCCCGGTATCGATACGGCCGGCCGACGTGATGATGCCATGCGCGTGTGCCGGCAGGTGGTGATGTTCGACACGCACCCCTGCGGCGATAGCTCGCGCGGCATAGGCCACCCCCTCCTCCGCCAAGGGATCCAGCCCGCAGCTCAACAGGAACATGGGCGCGTCGGACAGGCGCGGCGCCAGCAGCGGTGAAAAAAGCGGGGAAAGACGCGGATCATCCAGGGGCGTGTCCGGCCGCAGGTAATGATCGCGGAACCAGCGCATCGAGCCGGCGGTCAGCGGAAAACCGGAGACGATGCGTTGGTACGAGCCTGTCTCGCCGCGCACATCGGTCACCGGGTAGAACAGCGCCTGCGCCCGCACGGTGCACGCTTGCGGCAGCAGGTCCGCCGTGTTCGCCAGGACCGTGGCCAGGTTGCCGCCGGCGCTGTCGCCCGCCAAGGCCAGGCGCGAGACGTCGACGTCCAGGCTTGCCGCATGCTCGACCAGCCAGCGCAACGCGGCGGCGCAATCGTCCAGCGGCGTCGGAAACGGATGCTCGGGCGCCAGGCGATAGTCGACGGCGTACACCGCGGCCCCGCTTTCCCTGGCCAGCGTCCGGCAGATGGCGTCGTGCGTGTCCAGATTGCCGATCACCCAGCCTCCACCGTGCATGAACAGCACGGCCGGCGGTTTGCCGGCCGCGACGCCGCGATACTCGCGCACGCGCAGGGTCGCGCCTTGAACCGGCACCGCATGATCGCGGACGACGGCGCAGTCGACGCGCGGCAGGCCATTGGCCTCGCAGCCGCGCAGGTAGTTCTCGCGCGCGGTGGCCAGTGGCACATCCTGGAACGAGATCTCGCCGTTGTCGCGGTAGGCCTGGATCAGGCCACGCGCATCCGGGGCGATCGAGGACAGCGGGACGCGCTCGGCGCCCTCCTTGCGCGGCTCGCTCATCGTGCCGCCTCAGGGCGCAGCCACAGATAGTCATCCGCATTCCAGCGCACGGCCGCCTGGTACTGGTCCGCGGTTCCGGACCAGTTGTTGATGACCTTGCCCGCCGCGTTCTTGTACCAGCTGGAGCAGCTGGAAGAGAACGCCGACGTGGCCATGTCGGCCTGGAGCTTGTCGTTGAAGCTGGCGTATGCCGGCGGCTTGACGCTCAGCGCCGCGCCCTGCTCCTGCCCTGCCCTTAACGCCTCGACGATGTAGCGCTGCTGGATTTCCAGCATAGTGATGATCGAGTTGTGATTCAGGTTGGTATTGGGCCCGTAGATCAGGAACATGTTCGGGAAATCCGGCACGGCCATGCCCAGATAGGCGGCCGCGCCCTCCGCCCAGGCCTGCGACAGGTTGGCGCCCGCGGCGCCCAGCACCGCCAGATCGCCATGGAAGGCCTGGCTGGCAAAGCCGGTGCCGAACACCACCGCGTCGAACGGCAGCTCCTCGCCGTCGGCCGTCACGATGCCTTGCGCATAGAAGCGCTTGATCGCACGCGTTTCCAGCGTCACGTTGGGCCGCGTCAGCGCCGGATAGAAATCGTCGGAGCGCAGGATGCGCTTGCAGCCCAGCTCGTAGCCCGGCGTCAGCTTGGCACGCAGCTGCGGGTCGGCGACCTGCGCCGCCAGGTGCGCCCTGGCGATGTCGACGCCCTGCCGCTGTTCGTCCGTGCCCATCTGGGTACGGCGAAAACCGTTCTCCCGGAACGCATGCAGATGCTTGCGCGAGGCCTCGAAGGCGGCCGGGTCGGCTTCATAGGCGTCCAGTTGCTCCTGCGTGAACACCTGCTGATTGCGCGGCATGATCCAGTTCGCCGAACGCTGGAACACCGTCAGGTGCGCGACATCGGGCGCGATCTCGGGCACGTACTGCACCGCCGACGCGGCATTCCCCACGGAGGCCACGCGCTTGCCGCGCAGTTCGACGGCGCCATTCCAGCGCGCGGAATGAAAGCTCGCGCCCCGGTAGGTTTCCAGGCCGGGGAAGGCCGGAATCGACGGCTGGTTGAGCTGCCCCCACGCCGGCACGAAGTAGGTCGCCGTGTAGCGCTCCCCTCCCCGCACCTCGAAACGCCACAAGCCGCTTTCGCCGTCCCAGCGCGCCTCGGTGATCTCGCGATTCAGGCGCAGATGCGCGCGCAGGCCGTAGGCGTCGGCCAGGCGCTGCATATAGCCCAGCAGTTCCTCGCGCCCCGCGTACATGCGGCTGACGCGCAGGTGCGGAAAGAATGAATAGCAATAGAGATGGGCCTCGGTGTCGCAGGCCGCGCCCGGATAATTGTTGTCCAGCCAGACGCCGCCGATATCGCCGGAGCGCTCGAGGATGACGAAATCCTCGTCGCCGTTGCGCGCCAGCTGGGCGCCCATGCCCAGGCCGCCGAAACCGGCGCCGAGGATCAGGGTGCGGAAATGCGTAATGCGTTCACTCATGATGCTTCTACTCCAATCGAATCAGGCGCCGTGACGGTCCTGGTGGGCGCGGTCCACCTCGTGCAGGGACACATTCCGGGTTTCCGACAGCACGGCCAGCGCCAGCAGGGACAGCACCACGGTGCCGGCCAGATAGGTGACGATGGGCCCCGTGCCGCCGTAGTCGCGCAGCAGAAGGGTCGCGACCAGCGGCGCGATCGAACCCGCCACGATGGTCGCGATCTGGTAGCAGAACGACGCGCCGGCGTAGCGCATCGACGTCGGGAAGATCTCCGAGAAGTACGCCGCCTGCGGGCCGTAGCAGAGCGCCTGGAAGAACAAGCCCAGGCAGATGACGCCGAGGATATGGACGTTCGAGCCCGAATCCAGGCCCGGGAAATACAGGAACGCCCAGACCAGCAGCCCGGCATAGCCCAGCGCGATGCAGGCCTTGCGTCCGATGCGGTCGGACAGGTAGCCGCCGAACAGCATCGAGAAGAACTGGAAGATGTTCGCGATGAACATGATGAACATCACCGTCTGCGACGGCAGCTTGGCGTGCACGGTGAGATAGGTGATGGAGAACACCACGATCACGTAATAGACCGTGTTCTCGCCCACGCGCAGCAGGATGCTGAAGAACGTCTTGCCCGGATAGGCGGCCAGCGCGTCCTTGAGCGAAGCCGCCTTCTTGCGCACCTCCTTCTGCCGCCGATAGGACTCCACGAAGATCGGCGCGTCCTCCACCGAACGACGGATGTAATAGCCGACGAAGACGATGATCCCGGACAGCCAGAAGGCCACGCGCCAGCCCCAGTCCAGGAAGGCCTCCTTGGACAGCAGCGAGGACAGGCCGAACAGCACGATCGACGCCAGCACATTGCCGATGCAGGCTGCCGATTGCGGATAGCTGGCCCAATAGCCGCGCCGCTCGGGCGGCGAGTGTTCGGCGATCAGCAGCACCGCCCCGCCCCACTCCCCGCCCACGGCGAAGCCCTGGATGAAGCGCAGCAAGACCAGCAGCGCCGGCGCGGCGAAGCCGATGGCCTGGAACCCCGGCAGGCATCCCATCAGGA
>NZ_JAGTJY010000008.1:0-65896 GCF_018195695.1 Achromobacter sp. Marseille-Q0513
CGGCTGATTGCGCCGCGCCCTTGTCGGCGAACCAGCCGGGGCTGAAGGCCCGCGACTGCGCTTGCGCCGCGCCCGCCGCGCCGCCCGCGATCAGCAGCGCCGCGAGCGCCTGTGAGGCCGGCGTCAAGCGCCAACCCGCTGGCGCGGCCCCGCGCATGCGCGCCGCCGGCGCCCCTGCGCCCGCCGTCGGATTCGTCGTTGCCCTGCCCGTGTCCCGTGCCCGCATCATCGCCTTTCCTTGTTCCAATCGCGCGTGTTCGCCACCTAGAGCAAGACAGACGGATGGAAAAGCACCGACCGGAACCCTGTCACAAATAATTCACGACAGCAGCACGACTCCTGCTGGCAAGTGGGTCAGGCGCGCGCCATAGGCGTCGCGTATCAATTTTTCCGCGTCAGCGATCTGCGCCAGCGAGATACGCGCCTGCACCAGGCGCTTGCCCAGTTGCTCGTTCATCAGCACCAGATGGCCACGGCGATAGCGGTTCAGCTCGTCCACCACCTGGGACAAGGGCTGCTGGTCGAACACCAGCCAACCCTGCCGCCAGGCGACGACGCGATCCGTGTCCACCGGCGCCGGCGGCTGTACGCCTCGCCCGTCGTAGCGCAGCTCCCGCTGCGCGCCCAGGTCGAACACGCCCTGCGCATGCGTCAGGCGCACCGTTCCCGACAGGCAGCACAGCCGCGCCTCGCCGTCGACGTAGCGCAGGTTGAAGCTGGCGTCGCGCGCCAGGATCCGGCCGGCGCCCGCGACCACCTGAGCGGGCTCGGCGCCGGCGCGCACCTCGGCCTCGCCGTCGGCCAGCTCGATGAGCTTGGCGCCGTTCGCGCCGACCGTCACATTGATGCGGGTCAGGGTGTTCATCTGCACGTCCAGCGCATCGCCCAGCGTCAGGCGACGCTGCTCGCCGCGCGCGGTACGGTAGTCGGCGGTCAGCTCGCCGATGCCCGGCCACAACCCCAGCGGCGGGCGCAGCGCCAGATAGGCGGCCGAGGCCGCCACCGCGCCGCCCAGGAATGCGCGCCGACCCATGGCCGGCCGTCGCTCGGGCGTCCTGGCGCGCGCCACGCTTTCCTCCCGCAGCGCGGGGCCCAGCGCGCGCCAGAGTCCCTGCTGTTCGGCAAAGGCGGTCTCGTTCCCGGGATCCGCCCGCCGCCAGCGCTGGAAGTCCTCCGCGTCGGCCTCGGTGGCGCGCCCCGACGTCAGCAACAGCAGCCAGGCCTGCGCCTCTGCCCTCGGCCCGGCGCCCGCTTTTTTCCTTGCGCGCGACATCATCATCAAGGCCATGGCTCCCCGCCCTGTTCATCGCCCGCGCGCAGCGCGCGGCCGCAGTGGTCCAGCGCGCGCTTGATTTCCTTGGAGACGATGCGCTCCGACACACCGTAGCGCCTGGCGATCTCCGCATGCGGCAATTCATGCACGCGCGCGGCCAGCAGCATCTGCTGGGTGCGCTCAGGCAATCCGCGCAACGCCCGGCGAAAGACCTCGATCTCGCTGCGGCCCTGCGCGATGCGCGCGGGGTCCGAGGCTTCGTCCGCCACATTGATCAGTTCGCCGATCTCCACGCCCGTCAGCAGCCGTGAATCCCGACGCCTGTGATCCTCGGCGGCGTTCAGCGCCATCCGGAACAGATAGGCCGCCGGCTGCTGCACCGGCATGCCCGGCGGCAGCTCGTTGACTTTGAGGAACGCCTCCTGCATCGCGTCGTGTGCCAGGTCTTCCGATCCCAGCCGGCGCTTGAGCTGATTGCGAAAGTCGTTGTAGCGCTCGAGAAACAGCGCTTTCAGAAACCCCGGCGTCTTACCCTCAGCCACCGGATGCGCCCTCGAGCATGTCGCATTGCCTTGCCGCGCGCGGCTCCAGCAGCACGGTCACGGGCTGCGGCAGATCCACCGGCAAGGGGCCCGCGCGCATGTCCGCCAAGGCATGCTCCAGGGCCTGGTCGCGCGCGGCCTGGCCGCTGCGGGTGATCCAGTTCATCTTGCTGACGCGCGCATCCCCGTCGAACCACAGTTGTACCAACGCGCGGTAGCCGCCGGGCGCGGTGCCGGCCGCCGCGCACAGGACGCGGCGCAACGCGGCCTGCAGGCTGGCGGCATGAGCGGTGTCGCGCAGGCGTGGCTGCCGTGGACGGGCCGGCCGCGGGTCCGCCACCAGAGTGAACGAATACTCGCTGGCATAGCGGATCGACAGGGGCGACCCGGCCAGCAGCCTGCGCAGCGCATCTCCCGCCGTATATCGGCCGTCCAGGGCTGGCGCCTGCCGACCCTCGGTCAGACCGCTGTCGACCAGCACGGTCATGCCGCTGGCCCGGCTATAGGCGACCAGCGCCTGGCTCAGCGGCTGGGCCGGTATGGCAAACGGGATCAGGGCGGACGGCGCTTCCGCCCGCGCCAGGATGGGCGGCCAGCACAGGGCCAGCGTCAGGCAGGCGCCGCCCGTGCGCAGGCACAGGCCGGCGAAACGGACCGTCATCGCCACGAAAGGATAGAGGAATGGACAGGCATCGCCTCGGCGGCGCAGCCGCGCCGCCCGCTCCGACACACGAAAGCCGCCATGCTAGGGGCGGTGGGTGACGCAATCGTGACAAGCCGGCATGAACGACGCGGACAGCCGTCTTATACCCGTCACCCAAAGCGGCGAACCTGTCCCTATACTGGATTCACGCGCTCGTGGCGGGCATGAGTCCTCGCGGCGGGCGTGGACCGGTCCGGCACATGGCCGGCATGGAAGAACCTTAGGAGCGCATATGCGCCTGCACACCCTGTTCCTGGCGGCGGCCCTGGCCGCCGCCTCCTCGATGGCCGCCGAAACGCAGGGCCAGCCGTCCGGCGCGACGACGCCCGACGCCAAGGCCGGCAAGGCGGCCACGGCCTGCATCGACACCGAGGTCAACGGCTACCGCGCCCTGTCGTATGAGTGCCTGAACCAGAAGATGGCGCCGGAAGCCGCGCCCAAGCCGCCGCCCACGCTGGAGTCGGAGGCCATCACCCACCGCCCGCCCAACCAGATGGGCCTGCCCACGCCGGCCACAATCGGCAACCGCATGGGCAATACCTTCGGCACCTCGGCCTACCCGCAGCGGCCCTCGCCCTGAGGCGCGCGCCGGCGGCGCTCAGCCCTGGCGCGAAATGAAATAGATCTTCTTGACGAACTGGTCGACTTCCCAGCGGCCGGTATAGCCTTCGGGCATGACGAAGCTCGAGCCCGGCACCAGCTCGTGGACCGTGCCGTCCGGATCCACCAGTCGCGCCGCGCCCTCGACGATATGGCCGAACTCGACATAGCCGGTGGTGTTGGCCTGGAAGCTGCCGGCCGTGCTTTCCCAGACGCCGGCCTCGGCCTTGCCGGCCAGCCCTTCGAAGGCCGTTTCGGTGCGGAACGCGGCGTCGCCGGAAATGGGACGCCGGGGCTTGCCGGGCACGGGCTGTTTCATGGGGCCGGGATCGATGCGGACCAGCCGCGATTGGTCATGTTTCAAGGCGGATCTCCAGATGGGGTGGCCGGCGGGGCGCAATACCGCCGTGGACACCGGGAATAGACGGTGGAATCGG
The DNA here is from genome assembly GCF_018195695.1 of Achromobacter sp. Marseille-Q0513. Classification (NCBI taxonomy): domain Bacteria; kingdom Pseudomonadati; phylum Pseudomonadota; class Betaproteobacteria; order Burkholderiales; family Alcaligenaceae; genus Achromobacter; species Achromobacter sp. Marseille-Q0513. Next base: position 3,556 of record NZ_JAGTJY010000008.1, read on the forward strand.
ACGGACGGCCTCAGTGGGCGGCCACCACCAGCACCTCGGCCTGCGTCCGTCCCACGGTGCGCATGCGGTGCGGCAGCTCGGAATCGAAGTACAGCGAGTCGCCCGCGTCGAGCCGGAACTGGCGCTCGCCCACCTGGACCTCGATGGCGCCCTTGAGCACCAGCAGGAATTCCTCGCCGGGATGCGGGAACACCGCCGCCGCGTCGGGGAATTCGCGCGGCGGGTGCACCACGAAGGGCTCCATGGCCTTGACCTTGCGGCGGCCGGCCAGCGATTCATAGCGGTATTCCGCGCCCAGCCCGCCGCGCTGCAAGGCCTCGCGATCGGCCACGCGCACCAGGCTGACGAGTTCGTCCCGCGCGTCCTGGTCGGAACCGACCAGTTGCGACACGCCCACGCCGTAGGCTTCGGCCAGGCGCAGCACGGTGGAAATCGACGGCTCGCTCAGCCCTCTTTCCAGCTTGGAAAGATAGCTCTTGGTCAGGCCCGTGCGTTGCGCCAGCTGCTCCAGGGACAGGGCTTGCTGGCGGCGCAGGGTCCGCAATCGGTGAGGCAGGTCGATCATGGGCGGGCGTGGAGCGGAAAACAACAGATAAGCATGCCCTAAACGCGCCTGTCCGTCGAGCGGCCCCGCCCCGCGCCGGCCAGCGGTCGACGCCGGCCCGAAGCGCCGCCGGGCGGACTGACGCGCGCGCCGCCGCCCCGTAGCGCGGCCAGCCTCAGCCCAGCACGTCGCGATGCGTCCTGAGCGCCCGCCGCGCGTAGTAGGCGAAACCCGCCTGCGAGCGGCGCGGCGTCAGGATCCAGTCGTGCGCCTCGCGCCCCAGCGCCGGCGGGATCGGCTGGATCGCACCTGCCGCCATCGCCAGCAGCTGCATGCGCGCGGCGCGCTCGAACTGCAGCGCCAGCACGCAGGCTTCCTCGACCGAGCCGGCCGCCACCAGCATGCCGTGGTGCGACAGCAGGATGGCGCGCTTGTCGCCCAGCGCCGCCGAGATGATCTCGCCTTCCTCATTGCCGACCGGCACGCCGGGCCAGTCCTTCAGGAAGGCCACGTCGCCGTACAGCGGACAGTTGTCCATGTGCGAGATTTCCAGCGGCACCTCCAGCATCGACAAGGACGCCGCGTGCAGCGGATGCGTGTGGATGATGCAGTTCACGTCCGGCCGCGCGCGGTAGATCCAGGAATGGAAGCGGTTGGCGGGGTTCGGCATGCCGCCGCCCTCCTGCACCCGCAGATCCTCGTCCACCACCAGCAGGTTGTCCGCCGTGATCTCGTCAAAGCCCAGTCCCAGCCGCTGCGTGTAGTAGCGCCCGGCTTCGGGCGCGCGCGCCGTGATCTGTCCGGCCAGCCCGGAATCATGCCCGCCGTCGAACAGGATGCGGCAGGTCAGCGCCAGCTTCTGGCGCAGCGTCCATTCCGGCGCGTCGAGCTTGCGCTCCATGTCGGCCTGCGCGCGCGCGATCAATTCCTCTTTCGACAAGTGCATGGTGTCGGCCATTTCTATGCTCCTTCAAGCCGTTTCCAGCAACGGCGTAAAGCCCGGCAAGGCCCGCATGCGGGCCAGCCAGGCATGGACATGGCGCAGGGCCGACAGATCGTAGCCGCCCTCGTGCGCCATGCTCGTATAGGGATACAGCGCGATGTCCGCGATGGTCGGCGCGTCGCCAACCAGGAACTCGCGCCCCGCCAGGTGCGCATCCATCAGCGCCGCCGCCTTCATGCCCTGGCACCGCCACTCCCGCATGGCCGGATCGTCCACCCGGGCCGTGCCGCGCAGATGGATCAGCAGGCGCGGCTGGGCAAAGGCATGCATGTGCTGCGTCTGCTCGAAACTCAGCCAGCTGCTCACCTGTGCCTGCGCCAGCCGCGCATCGGGCAGCCAGGACGTGCCCTGCCCCAGATACCACAGGATCGCCTGCGACTCGGCCAGCCACAGCCCCTCGGGCGTCAACAGCGCCGGCACCTGGCGCCACGGATTGATGGCGGCAAAGGCCTCGGTCTCCAGATCGCCCTGCACGATATCGAAGGTCCGGCGGCGCAGCGCCAGCCCCATGTAGCCGCAGGCCAGCCGGATCTTCCAGGCATTGCCCGAACGCAGCGTGTCGGCCAGCTCCAGCGGCTGCCCCGCGAGCGGATGTACAGGCATGTTCATTTCAGTCGTCCACGAAACAAGCGCCGCCAAAGGCGCACAGAACAGATCAGGCAAGCAACAGGTATCGACATAAAGCAGCCCTCCCCAAGCGGGGCTGCGCGGATCCGGCTCCGCCGGTCCGCAGCAGCGCCCCCTGGGGGGAAGCGCGCCAGCGCTCGGGGGGGACCTCACTCCATCTTGATGTCCGCGCGCTTGACGATCTCGGCCCATTTTGCCTTCTCGGCCGCGATGAAGCGCTGGTACTCCTCGGGCGCGCCGCTATAGAGCTGCGTGCCCTGCGCCGCCAGCTTCTGCTGCAGTTCGGGCGAGGCCAGCGTCTGGCGCAGCGCGGCGTTCAGCTTCTGCGCCACCTCAGGCGGCGTGCCCGCCGGCGCGAAGAACGCGTTCCAGGAACTGATCTGCAGGCCCGCGTCGCCCGCCTGCGCGCTGGGCGGCACGCCCGGCGCCGACGGCAGCGGCCGGTCGCTAGCCACCGCCAGCGCGCGCAGCTTGCCCGCCGCGACGTGCGGCATGATGACCGGGCTGGCATCCATCACCACGTCCACCTGCCCGCCGATGGCCGCGTTCACCGCCTCGCTGCCGCTCTTGAACGGAACGTGCACGATGTCCAGGCCCGCCGTCATCTTCAGCAGCTCCAGCCCCAGGTGCGGCGAGCTTGCCTGCCCGGCCGAACCGAAATTGAGCTTGGCCGGGTTGGCCTTGGCATAGGCCGCGAACTGCGCGAAATCCTGGGTCGGCAGGCTCGCCCGCACCGCCAGCAGGTACGGCGACCCCGACACCAGACCGAGCGGCACATAGCTGTCCGCGTCATAGGCCAGCTTGCGGTAGATCAGCGGGTTGACCACCTGCGTGCCCACCGTACCCATAAAGATCGTGTAGCCGTCCGCCGGCGCGCTGGCCGCCAGCTGCGCCGCGATCACCCCGCCCGCGCCGGGCCGGTTCTCGACCACGACCGGCTGGCCCAGCGCGTCGCCTAGACCCTTGCCGACCTGGCGCGCCACGATGTCCGTGATGCCCCCGGCGCCGAACGGCACCACCAGCCGCACGGGGCGGTCCGGATAGGCGGCCTGCGCCGTGGCGCCCCATGCCGTCGTCAGCGCCAACACGGCGCTCATGGTCCATCGCTTCATCTCTGTCCCCTTGCTCTTGCGGTTCGTCCCGCTATCGAGCGTGCGCGCCATCGCGCCGCTACATGACACAAAGTGTCCTATAGAGCATTGATTTTCCGCAAGCGGGATCTTGTGGGGATAAACCCTGAGCAGCAGGAATAAAGTTCGCCTTTTTTGTTGAAGTTCGCCTTTTGGCTTTGGCGGGCAACACCTGCTATTGCGCAGGCATCTTCTCTTATTCTGTGTAGATGGACGACCTGCAGGCTGAAGAAAGGCGAACTTTGCAATAAACGCGATTAAATTAGCGCGACAGTTCAAGCCGACAGCTTTGGGGCATGCCCATACGGGCATTGGGGAAGAGACACGGGCATCTCGAGCACTCGGCCATAGGTTGGGAGTTGCAGAAGAAGAAAGCCGTGCCTTGTATGGAAGGCCCTGGCGCCCTGTGGTCAGTGGCCGCTTCAGACCAGTAGCAGTCGTCCGACGCGGAGTCTCGAACGGCAGATCCGGGGCGAAGACGCTCGCCGCTTGTCAGCCTGTGTCCGCTGTCGACAAAGCGGACATCGCTCGTTACCTGCCCGAAACTCTTTTTGATGGCTCCTGGCGAGATCGTTGGGTCTAATCACACGCCGATGCACGCATGGAGCTGGCGCGTTCCATTCGTCTTCGGCGTATGGATCGTGCCGGTGGCTCTGTGCCTTCGTGGCGCGATGCACGAGACGCATCTGCCTGGCATGTGGCCGGGGCCAGCGTAGCCTCCGTCATTGAAATGGCGTTCTTGGCGAAAGCAAAAACTGCCTAGCTCAAGCAACACTTCTTGTATTTAAGCCCGCTTCCGCAATGGCACGGATCGTTGCGACCGAGCTTCAACCGCCTGACCTCTCGCGAATGCCGAGGAAGCGCATCTCGCACTTTGGCCAGCTGCTTCATGTCAGCGGTGAGCCGATCCATCTCGTCTGATGCCTCCCACGGGTAGTCCAACGTGACGCCAAACTGGACTTGCCCGGCGGGGTCCACCGAGACGCCGAACCATTGCGCGGCACGCTGCCGATACTTGCGCTTGGTGCAGTAAGTCTCCAGCACGGCAATCGCTTCCGGAGATGGAGTCGGATTGCAATGGAACGTGACCCCGCCATGAGGCGCACTCGATGCGAGCGTGATGTCATGTCGCTTACCGTCGAGATGCGCTTGTCGCGTGATGGTCTCAAGCACATGATGGACATTCCTGCACGCATCCTCGTCCATTGCCAGCAAGTAAAACCCGAGCTCAAGAGTTGCAGGGTCAGCCCTCGTCTCAATCTCTTCAATGAGGCTCTCATAGCGAGTCCCACGCATCTTCGTGAGGATGCCCACCGGGGTGTCATCGCCAGGCAGGTTGTCCCGGCGTACCAGCATCGCTGTGTCCAGGTCCTGCGCGACGGAGTCATCGAGCATGACGCAGCCGTATTTCTCATCCAGCCACAGGTTCTGTTTAAGGTGGTAGCCGAGAACGGTCAATTCATGCCCAGTCATCAGCTTGTCTGCGACGGCCACCCGTAGCCTCACGTAGCCCAACAGCCGCAAAGGCGTCGCCAGCATCTCCGTCAACGTATCGAGAAGGAACACGTCCATCACGAACGGCGGGCGAATGACATCAGTGGTCTGAAACTTCAACGACTGGCTAGCCTGAAAGGCTAGCGCCGGATAGTGCTCTGACACTAGGCTGAACAGAAATACCTCCTTGATAGTCGGAGGCAACTCGACATGTTTCCCGTTGTCATCAACGAGGCGGCACCCTCCGGCAAGCATCTCTTTCGCGCACGTCCACCCTTGGTCATAAGAGTCTTGGATGGCAGCGGAGAAGTCAGCCTTCAACTGGCTATCGTTCCCCTTCCGAGCGGCAATGGTCAGCTTCTTGGCCTTCGCCTGCACGATGATGAGGCGGTCCCCATAAATCACCAGAACATCTGCCTCACCCACTATGTCCTTGCCACGATGCAGGTTAACGTTCGTGTGGACATGCTCGCGGCCGAAGACCCCAACCAACCGGCGCGCGGCGAACTGCTCAGTAAAAGCTCCACGATGCTTGGCCGCTATCGGGCGGTAGGCCTTGTCATCCCACATCCAAAAGAACGGGGACTCGTACATAGCCTCGTAGATGGCATAGTGCGAGAAGAGAAGCACAGTCCCACGGTCAGTAGGCAGCAGCGGTCGAGCCGTGACCTCGTTGAAGTCGCCCACCTCCTTGAACCCTGCGTTGTCTCCCGCAAAGAGCAAGGCGTGGAAGAAAGCTTCAACTACGTCCTTTGCCTCACCGCTGCGAAACGCAACCTCATCCGGTGCGAATTCAAAGGCAGGCAACCAACTCGCTGGAGGAGCTTTGGCTGCTCTCGCACGTACAAGGAGTCTCGTACCCGTCTCGTCCATCAAGACACACATCGTCTTTGCGATGCTCCGCGCTTGGCTGGATGTGAAGCCTTTAGCCTTTAGCATCCATTCGTCATCGGCGCCGTACTTCTCGGGCAAAAGGTCTCTGTACTGGAACGCATAGGCTGACTCGGTGCCGTAGAAGATGGGTTCTCGCATTCCCGGCCCACGCCACGGGTCAGGCGGTTCAGTGCCTGCTTTCATCGCCTCGAACATGGCCGCGAACATCGGGAAGGACATCGCTTCGTGCAGCTCATGCATGAGGGCGTCCGTATGCTTGACGTAGCCCTCGATCACATTAGGCTGCTGCAGAGCCAGATCCAACGGCTTCTTCGCCATCAAACCAATGATTGTCGTCAGTTCCGCCCGATTCAGTCGTTCTCTGCTAAATAGCCGATCCATGTCGGTCGGTTTCAGCTTGCCCTGGATGTGAATAACGTTGTCGCGATGACAGATGTGCGCGACCGCATGAGCGTATCCTGGTGATGCTGTAAGCGCTGCCAGGTCCTCAAGAATCTGTGACTCTTCCCGCGGCCTTTCCATAACTACCCCTTTTGAGACTCTCAAGTTCTGTTTCTCGGTGCATCTTCGCGACGATTTTCCGCCCGGCTTAGGCTGCTGACTACGAGCGCCCAAGGGCGAACTATCGGATGTCACGTTCTGACAGCTTTCTGCCACCCAGCGCACTTGCAGTGGCACACACGCCATGACTAGCTGTACGTTATGCTGCTGGTCAGTTCAACGCGTCCGGATCAGCACATTACGGCAGAGTCGTTATGACTTTTCGGTGAAGGCAATCGCCGAAAACCGAATCTTACATGCCCCTGTCACATTGCATTTGACTCCGGCCAATTAAAGCCAAATGGCATCCATGACTGGCTTTGCCATGCAATAGGACTCACAAGCACACCATGAAACCACTAGTGAAATATTGTCGGGGAGCAGTCGATGCACTGAATGCCCAATACAAGATGACCGAGGTCTTGGGGCACGCGGCAACCGCTGGCGCAGCGAGGGAGCGCCTGATTCAAGACTTTCTGACCAGTCATCTTCCCGAGATGACCAGCGTGGTTAGTGGGGTGATCGTTGATTCAGGCGGGCAGCGCTCCAAACAACAAGATATTGTGTTGATGTTGAAATCAATGCCGAGACTGGCCTTTGCAAGTGGCCACGACTTAATCTTTCAAGAAGGCACCGTCGCGACTTTCGAGATCAAGACTCAAATCTCGCCGTCCGTATTGGATGACATCGCTGACAATATTGCGAGCGTAAAACGTTTGATACCGTCGACGCGTGCGGGCGCCCAACTGGGCGATGTTGACTGGCCATACGGCAGGATTCTTCACGTCGTGTTGACGTATGGGGGATCGAGTTTGGACGTCATTGACAAGAAACTCAACGCTCTGCCCGAGGTGAGTAAGCCAGACGTCTACCTAGATTTGACGAGCGGAATTCTGATAAAGAACGAAGGTTTGCTTTTTTTAAAGAGCGGGTCTGAACAGTATCTTTGCTATGAGGACCCAGCGGCAGGCCTTGCCCGCTTTCTTGCATTACTGTCAAAAGTAACCGGACGAATGGTAATGAGGGTCATAAAGTGGGAGGCGTACATTTCATAGTCAAACCATGGCGATCTCGAATTGCGAGGATATGATTGAGAACGAGCGTCATGAGTCAAGTGAGTGGCCGTTAACGGCACACAACATGAAATGGTCGTTCCGGGTCGAAAGCAGCTCATTGCCACAAGCGGCTTGCGGCCAATTGCTGCCGTTGACGAATGGCCGCTCCCAGCGCATCAATTTGGCACCACTGCTGGCTCAGGTTTTTGCGAGCTATCGTTACGTGCTGCGAGCGGACCTCTGCTTTCAGCACAAAAGTGGCCACTCAGCACTAAGCGATCGCCGCCGCAGTGAAAGAACTCGAACGTCATCGACCCGTGGGACTTTCTAGCCAGGCGATTCAAAGCGGCACTAGCAAAAGCTGCGTATGCAAATCCAGTCGTGCCATGGATAATCTGACCTGTCGACGTGGGCGCCCGGAATCTCCACACCATCAATCGTCTACTTGCCTTATCACCGCACTCTGCCAACTATGTCCACCCAACTTATCGAGCGCCTCAAGCAAGCATGCGAGGCAGATCCTTCCTTGCAGCCGCTGACCGCACAGTGGGCCTTTGATCAGCAGTTGATAGGTAAAGCTCTACAGAACGTCGCAGTCCAGTTTCCACACTACAGCAGACACGATGAATCTCACTCTGTCCAGATATTGACCAACATTGAGCGCGTGCTGGGTAGCGAACGAATTGAGCAGCTTTCAGGCACCGACGTTTGGCTCATGCTGGAGGCCGCCTATCTGCACGACGTCGGTATGGTCGTTTCTCAGCAACAAAAACAGCAAGACTGGTCGAGCGAGGAGTTCCGGAACTTCGTGCAGCAGGAGTCTGCGCGTAACGGTGACGCCGGATCGGACGCGATTCTGGCTGCGCTGCAGGGCGGGAACCTTTTCCAAATCGGTACAAATCCAGCACTTCTTATAACCAAAATTGGTTACACCCTCGCCGAGTTCTATAGGCGCAAACATCCGAAGCGAGCAAGCGAGATTGCGCGTACGCCAAAAGATACGATTGGTTTGGACTCGCCGCGAAACGAGTTAATACCATCGCGCCTGTTCGCGCTGCTCGGCGACATATGTGCAATGCATGGTCGCGACCAAGCGAGTGTGCTTGAGTTGCCTCACGTGGCCGCCGGTCTGGGGAGAGACACCATTCACCCGCGATATATAGCCTGCATGCTACGTCTGGGCGATCTTCTCGACTTGGACGACAACCGATTCTGTCCGATTATGTTGAGCGTGGCTGGTGAACTTCCCCCAAAAACACACGCACACATTGATAAACACCGTGGCGTGCGTCACTTGCGCATAGATCCGAGGCGAATTGAAGTTCACTCGGTTTGCACCACTTACGAGGGTTATATCGAGTCGGAAAACTGGTTCGAATACCTTCGCTCAGAAGTCGCCTGGCAAATGGCGCATTGGGCGGACATTGTGCCGAATGAGCGGCTCGGCCTGTTGCCGACGATCGGCCGCGTGATTACGGAACTTACGGGTTATGAGTTGATTGATAACCGCTCACGGCCAAATTTCGATTTTTCGAGGGACCGGGTATTTGAGCTTCTCCAAGGAGCGGGCGTGTATGAGTCAGAGAGGGATGCGCTTCGTGAGCTTGTGCAGAACGCTGTGGATGCAACACTTATTTTGGCGTGGCTGAAGTATGGAGAGGGCGAGCGAGATGGCCTGGCACCCGAAGAGACAATTTATCGGTATGACAATCCCTATGGAACTAAGGTTCAAACCCTTCTTGGCCGTCTGCCGATACGAATTGATGTTCTGCAGAACGACGACGCGGCTACTGCTAAGACTCACCCCGTGACAGTACGGATAACGGACAGCGGCATAGGGATTGGTCGCGAAGATTTGGCGACCATGACACGAGTGGGAGCGTCGTATAGAGAGACTTGGAAGCGGGGTGTCTATGAACGGATGCCGACGTGGATGCGACCATCGGGTGCGTTCGGAATTGGCCTCCAAAGCTTGTTTCTGGTAACTGACGAAATTTCTTTTCAGTCGCGGAGCCTCATAAGCCGAGACTCCTTGCAACTGAGAATGACTAATCCGGTGGGTGACGAGCGTGGTTCGATATATATCAAGAAAGCGCCAGGCACGCACACATACAGCGAGAGCGGCACTCGTGTGCAGTTGAACCTGAAAAAGAATTTCATCGATTCGTTCCAGGCTAGGCGTTCCCCATTTGAACACTTCGATCCCATCATACCTAGAGAAGTGGACTATTTCTCCGAGGTACTTTCACATCTTCCTGTGCCCGTATTGATAAACGGGGAAATCCGTGGTGATTCAAAGCTTACATCTTTGCAATGGCATTACATCGATGAGCACAGTGCCGCAGTAGCGCTTGACCTGGACGAAGACTCTCGCTCCGGAGCGCGGCTGTTCTTCAAAGGACAGGAGGTGGGCTTATTTGGCGAGCGGCTGGAGTTGCCATGTCGAGTCTACGTAGACGTCTTCGGAGACGCCGAGGAGCTGCTGGCCGTGAACCGCCGGTCCTTTCGAAACACGAAGGTCTTAGAGCGGGTGCAAACGGCGATCGCGGCCGCAGCTGCGCAAGCACTAGGACAAACGTCGCGCGACGACCACAGAACATTGCTTTCAACGTTACTGCTTGCGCTTGAAAAGCCGACAACGGACGAATACCTCGAGGTGCGTTGGCTGGAGCCGTCAGACACATCAAACTACGCGCGGCGCTATCGCTATGTAAAAAATGCCGACGACGCCACATTCCCTACCATAGGCGAATTGCTGAAGGGCGACGCGAAGCTCTATCATGCCTTTGGCGATTACGCCCCGCAATACCTGCAGGTTAAAGGTCGTCACATCTCATCGGTCGACAACTCGCTTTCCATCTTTATCAAGGCGATCATCCACCAGGGGTATAGGGGATACATCGATACCGTTACACGCAAAGGCGTGACCATCGGTTGGGACAATACTAGCGAGGCGTGGGATACAGATGCGTTAAGGAAGTTGCTTCTCGAGAGCATCATTCCAGGTCTACGACTTGCACTCCCTGTGACCAAAGCCTTTGCTCCGCTCGCATCTTTCAAATGGACCCCCTGGGTGGGAGAACTCTCGCGGAGCCCGTTCTGCCCGAACCGTAAGTACATGTACTCACCCTTCATCGTAGAACACGGGAAAGTTACTACCTCGAAGCTGGATGAATTGGTTGTTTGGACGTTCGTACATCGCGAAAACCCTGTCGTAACAATAGAGGAAATCCGTCGCTGCTACCACGATTTCATTCTTCTGGTCGATCAAGCAATGCGTGACGAGCCTAGCTGGGCTAATGTGATTGGCTACAACGTCTAAAACCGATCAATTGTTAAGGTAATCCCCCCATTTTTAGCGATTGCCAGAAGTAGGAACGCTACGCGGCCATGGCCAACCGCTGTTTTGGGGTAAATCCGCCCAGAGCCATATTTGGGCACTCGTGATTGTAGGACCACATCCACTGCGTGGCGACGCGCTGTACGTGGTCCAGATTGTCCCAGTGATATTGGGACAGCCATTCGTAGCGCACGGTCCTGTTGAACCGTTTGACGTAGGCGTTCTGTTGTGGCTTGCCCGGCTGGATATATTCGAGCTTTATGCCCCATGCCCCGGCCCACTCGATAATTGCCGCGCTCAAGTATTCGGGTCCGTTATCGCACCGAATGGCTAAAGGCTTTCCCCGCCAGCAGATGATCTGCTTTAGCGTGTGGATCACGCGCTCGGACGGCAGCGAGAAGTCAACCTCAATGCCCAGTGCCTCGCGGTTGAAATCGTCGATCACGTTGAACACCCGGATGCTGCGCCCATCGGCAAGCTGGTCATGCATGAAGTCCATCGACCATACCAGGTTCACGTTGGTCGGCACGGTCAGTGGCTCAGGCGTTTGCCGAATCAGCCGTTTGCGCGTCTTGATCCGCAGGTTCAGTTCGAGTTCGCGATAGATCCGGTACACACGCTTATGGTTCCAGCCAAAGCCGCGAACATTGCGCAGATATAGGAAGCACAGACCAAAGCCCCAGTTGCGGTGGTTGTCGGTCAGACGCAGCAGCCAGTTGGAGATATCCTCGTTCTCAGCGTCCGTCTTGGCGACGTACCGGTAGCAAGTCTGGCTGACCCTGAACGCCTCGCAGGCCATCCGGATAGATACGCCGCGATCTTGCACGGCACGTTGGGCCATCTCGCGGCGGCGAGATGGCCTCACCACTTTTTTTCTAGCGCCTCCGTCACGATCTCGGCCTTGAGCTTCTCCTCGACGTACATCTTGCGCAGCCGAGCGTCCTCGGCCTCCAGCTCCTTCATGCGCGCCATCAGCGATACGTCCATGCCGCCATATGGCCGAAATCAACAATGACACTTGACCGACATCCCAAGTGCCGAAGTCACCTCCGCATCGAGGTCGGGGCGACACTCCCGTTATAATTGAGAACAATTGTCACTCTTATTCATCCCATTCTCACTCCGGGTGTCTCCACCCTTCGTGCATTCCATGAACGTGCCCGCTGGCGATATCGCCGCCCTCTACCAAGCCGAAGTGCGACGCCTGCGCGCATTCGTGCGCCGCATCGTCGGCAGCCACGTTGCGGCCGAGGACCTGGTGCAGCAGGCATTCACGAATCTGCTGCGCATGGGCGCGAGCGACGCGCAGGTGAACCCGGGCTACGTCACACAGGCGGCGCATCGTCTGGCGCTGAATCATCTGCGCGACGCCCGGCGCCGCGCAGAAGTGGAATTGACGGGCGTGGAGCTGGAACAGATTGCCGATTCCCGGCCCACGCCCGAGACGATCGTGATGTACCGGCGCGAACTCCAGCGCCTGCTTGAAGCAATCGCCGCCCTGCCCGAGCGCCGCCGCCAGGCGTTCGTGCTCAAGCGCATCGAGGGTCTGTCCTATGAAGAGATCGCCGAGCGCATGGGCACCAGCCGCAACACCGTGATCTCCCAGGTCGTGGCGGCCATGGCACAGCTTGACGCCGTGCTCGGACCGGCCTGAACCATGGCCGCTCCCGCCCAAGACCCAATCTACCTTGCCGCCCTGGAATGGCTGGCGCGCCTGAATGACGAGGACGCCGCCGACCAGGACCGGCGCGCATTCAGACACTGGCTGGACGAAGACCCGGCCCACCAGATCGCCTATGCCCGCGCGCAGGCGCTGTGGAACCGTTTCGAGATGGTGCGCCCAGCCGCTGACCGCATGCATCGCCGGCGCGCCTTGCTGGGCGCGCTGGCGTCCCTCGTGGCCATCCCCGCCCTGTATGCGCTGTCGCGCCAGCACTTGCTGGCGGACTATCGCACCGGTATCGGTGAACGGCGCCGCGTCATCCTCGCGGACGGCAGCGCGCTGGAGCTCGGCAGCGATACCGCGCTGTCGGTCAGCTTCAATGACCAGCAGCGCCGCCTGACGCTGCATCGCGGCCAGGCCTATTTCCACGTCGCGGCCGACGCCGCCCGCCGGTTTTCCGTACAGGCGGCCGACGGCGTCACCACGGCGCTCGGCACGCAATTCGACATCAAGCTCCTGGACGACATCGTCACGGTGTCGGTAACCGAGCATGCGGTCGCCGTGCGGCCCCGGCCAGACGCGCAGCCGGTGACTGTCTCGGCAGGCTGGCAGATGCAGTATGGCGTTTCCGGCGGCGCTGCACCCGCGCGCTTCGACCAGGCCGCCGTGCTGGCCTGGCGGCAGGATCGCCTGGTGTTCGACGACGTGCCGCTGGCCACCGTGCTGGCGGAGTTGCAGCGCTATCAGCGCGGTCCCATCTTCCTGATGGACGCCGGCGTAGGCGCCTTGCCCGTCACGGCGGCCTTCAATGTGGCCGATCCACAGGAAGCCCTGCGCGGGCTGGCCGAGACCTTCCCTATCCGGCTGCGCGTCATCGCGGGCTACGCCACCCTGGTCTATGCGCGCTGATCCCGGCCCACTGAAATACATTTAGTTACCAACTGATCGCCCGGTCCGATCATTACTTTGGTGCCGCCCGGTGTTTGACATGGGGAGGACGCGCAATTCGCCGTCGCGATACCGAACCACGTACAAGGGCAACCGCACATGCCGGCCGCACAACACCATTCCCTACACCGCCACGCTGGCGCAACCCTGCCCTCCGGCCGCCACCGCCTGCACCGGCTCGCGGCGGCGCTGCTGGCCGCCGCGGCATGGGCCTCGGTCCAGCCGGCCGCGCACGCGCAGGCCGCTCCCACCAGCGCCTCCACGGCGCGCCAGGCCTACGATATTCCCAGCCAGCCGCTGGCCGGCGCCCTGCTGTCCTACACCGGCGCGACCGGCCTCCAACTCGTCATGAGCGGCGACATCGCCCGCGGCAAGACCGCGCCCGCGCTGCGCGGCAACTACACCCCCGACGAAGCGCTGACCCGCCTGCTGGCGGGATCCGGCCTGGGCTGGCGGCACAGCGGCAACACGCTGATCGTGTCCCCGCTGCCCGCCGCCGCGAGCGAAGCCGCCACGCTGGAGCCGATCCGGGTGCAAGGCGTCGGCGACACCGCGGGCTATGTGGCCGACACGTCCGGCGCGGGCACCAAGACGGATGCCCGCCTGATCGAAACACCGCAATCCATTTCGGTGGTGACCCGCCAGCAGATGGATGACCAGGCCGTGCAAAGCGTGCGCCAGGCGCTGCGGTACACGCCGGGCCTGACCGCGGAATACCGTGGCGCGGGCGGTTCGCGCTACGACACCGTGATCTATCGCGGTTTTGGCGGCGGCATCAATTACGACTATTCCTACCAGGACGGCATGCGCCTGCTGGGCGCGAACTACGCCATCCCGCAGATCGACACCTACGCCCTCGATCGCATCGAAGTGCTGCGCGGCCCCTCGTCGGTGCTGTTCGGCCAGGGCACACCCGGAGGGCTGGTCAATCTGGTCAGCAAGAAGCCCACCGCCACGCCGCTGCGCGAGATCGAATTGCAGGCGGGCACCCACAGCTTCACGCAGGCCGCCTTCGACTTCAGCGGTCCGGTCGACGAAGACGGTAAGGTGCTGTACCGGCTGACCGGCCTGGCCCGCAGCAGCCAGACGCAGATCGACTACCAGAAGGACGAGCGCGTCGCGATCGCGCCCGCCATCACGTTCCGGCCCAACGCCGACACCTCGCTTACGATCCTGGCGCAGTACCAGCATGACCCGTACGGCGGCTATTACGGCTTCCTGCCGGCCGTCGGCACGGTCCAGGACCTGCCGAACGGCGGTCGCATCGGCCGTCGCTTCTTCGACGGATCGCCCAAGTTCGACGAGTTCTCGCGCACCCAGGCGGCCGCCGGCTACCTGCTGGACCATCGCATCAATGACGTCTGGTCGGTGCAGTCGAACTTCCGCTACATGCAGATGGAGGTCAATTACAAAAGCGTATTCACCACCGGGCTGAACGCGGCCAACCCGGCCAATCCACTGCTGACCCGACGCGCCATCGTGAACCATGCCAACCTGGACGCCGTCACCACGGACAACCATGCGCAGGCCCGGTTCAACACGGGCGCGGTTGCCCACACCGCGCTGTTCGGCATCGATTACCAGCGCATGAGCTACCGCGAAGACCAGGGCATGGGCGCCGCGCCCTCCCTGGCGATCAACCAACCTGACTACTCGCTGCCGATCGCCACGCCCGCGATCACCACGCGTAGCAAGCAAACGCTGAACCAGCTCGGCCTGTATGCGCAGGACCAGTTGAAACTCGGTCAATGGACGGTATTGGCCGGTATCCGCCAAGACTGGACGAACAATGACCGGCTCAATCGGATCAACAGCGCCACCACTGATCAATCCGACCGCGCCTTCACGTGGCGCCTGGGGTCGGTGTACGAGTTCGAGAACGGTGTGGCGCCGTACGTAAGCTATTCGCGTTCATTCCAGCCGGTGGCTGATGCGGACGCCAACGGCAACCTGTTCAAGCCCACCAAGGGCGAGCAGTACGAAGCAGGCGTGAAATACCAGCCGCCGGGCCAGGACGCCTTCATCACCGCGGCCGTCTACCAGTTGACCCAGAGCAACGTGCTGACGACTGACCCCGCCAACACCAACTACAGCATCCAGACGGGCGAGGTGCGCTCGCGCGGCCTGGAGCTCGAGGGCAAGGCCAGCCTGACGCGCAACCTGGACCTGCTGGCGTCCTACACCTACATGGACAACGTCAACACGCGCAGCACCACGGCGCAGGACAAGCACCCCACCTACGTGCCGCGCCACACCGCCAACGCCTGGGCGAACTACACGTTCCGCGTCGGCGCGCTGGCCGGCCTGAGCCTGGGCGGAGGCGTGCGCTACGTGGGCAGCAGCTACGCCAACGCCGACAACACGATGAAGGTATCGCCCTTCACGGTGGTGGACGCGGCGGTGCGCTACGACGTGGGCCAGGCCATCCCGTCCCTGAAGGGCCTGACCGCCGCCATCAACGCCAGCAATCTGTTCGACCGCGAATACGTGTCGGCATGCGCCACCGCGACCAAGTGCTTCTACGGCGCGGGCCGCACCGTCATCGGCACCTTGACCTACCGCTGGTAGGACCTCACGGAAAGCCCCCCCGAGATGAGCGCCGACTCCAACTCGCGCCTGCGGCTTTGGCAATGGATCCACACCTGGTCCAGCCTGGTCTGCACGCTGTTCCTGCTGATGCTGTGCGTCACCGGACTGCCGCTGATCTTCCATGACGAGATCGACGCCTGGTCCGATGTGCCGGCCAGCGCGCCCGGCTCCCGGACGGAAGCAGCACCGCAGGACACGGACGCCATGGCGGCGCTCGTGCGGCAGCAATACCCGGCGCGGGACATCCGCTTCATCGTCTGGCTGGATGAGCCCCACCAGTATCGATTCGGCCTGAGTCCCGGCGCGCAGGGGCAAAAGCCCTTCGCGCTGGTGGACGCGCGCGGTCCGGTCATCGCTGGCGAAGCCTGGAGCGAAAAGGACTGGCGCCACGGCGGTCCGATGGCGATGCTGCTGCGGTTGCACACCGACATGCTGCTGGGCATGCCGGGCAGCCTGATCTTGGCGGGCATGGGCGCCCTGTTTCTGGTGTCGCTGGCATCGGGCGTGGCGCTCTACGGCCGCTTCATGCGCAAGACGCCCTTCGGCACCGTTCGCAAGCAGCGTTCACGACTCCTGCGCATGCTGGACCTGCACAACCTGCTGGGCATCGTGCTGCTGGTGTGGACGGCGGTGGTCGGACTGAGCGGCGTGATCAACACCCTGGATTCCTTTGTATTCACCGCCTGGCGAGAACACGCGGCCAGTCGCCAGTCGGCGGCGCCCCCCTTGGGGCCGCCCGTCGCCCGACCGTTGCAAGCCGCGGTGGACCTGGCCCGGCACACGCTGCCGGACCGGGACGTCAGCTTCCTGGCGCTGCCGGGTTCGCTGTTTTCATCCGAAGGCTCCTACACGGTCTTCATGCAGGGC
This sequence comes from Achromobacter sp. Marseille-Q0513, assembly GCF_018195695.1. Taxonomy (NCBI): domain Bacteria; kingdom Pseudomonadati; phylum Pseudomonadota; class Betaproteobacteria; order Burkholderiales; family Alcaligenaceae; genus Achromobacter; species Achromobacter sp. Marseille-Q0513. Next base: position 20,250 of record NZ_JAGTJY010000008.1, read on the forward strand.
CGGACCACGCTGACGCAGCACCTGCTGCAGCCGATTGTCGTGCGTATCGCCGACGGCGCGCTGATCAGCGCCGAGCCTCCACCCTGGTATATGTGGCTGCTGGAAGGCTCGCGGCCGCTACATTTCGGCAATTACGGCGGACTGCCGCTGAAGCTGATCTGGGCCCTGCTGGATCTGGCGACGATCGCCGTGCTGGTCACGGGGCTGTATCTGTATCTGCCGAAGACGCGCCGGCCTGATCGCACGCTTCAGGCCTTGCGTAAGCCTTAGTTCGGCTTTTTGACCTGGGTGGCAGAACCGAAACCGGGCTCATTCACCTTGGTCATCATGGTTCAGTAAACGTGTAATTCTTCCCAGAGAATTCGTTGAATTTGGGCGCTGCTTTGTCCCATGGCATCACAAAGCAATCTGCGTTCCAGACTATCAATTCGGACGGCAGCTGGCCAAAGAGGCGGTTAGTGAGCGACCGCGTTCGGACAAGAACGGGCATAGCCCCGGGGCCCCCAAGTCGTCGGTCGACATGGTGTGATCGAAAAGGCGAACTCGATTCCTGCTGCTCAAACCCTGAGTGACAGGAATGACGCCCGAGGCCCGGGCGAGTTCAGCGCGCGCCGGCCTCCGGCGCCGGATCCATCATCGGCTGTCGCAGCGTCACGATGCACACCACGGCCGTCAGGATCGAGAGCACCGCCAATACGCCAAAGATGTCCTGGAACGCGGCGGTATAGGCGCGATGCGCGTATTCGACCACCGTGGCTTGCATGGCCCCGCCGGCGGCAGGCAAGCCGTGTCCGGCTCCGATCTGGCTGGCGACGACCGTGGCGCCTTGCGGCAGCACAAGCGCGTCGGCCAGGGCCGCCGCCTCCAGCTTCAGCGCGGTCAGGCCGATCAGCACCGCGCCTATGGCGGCAATGGCGATGGCTTCCCCCGCCACGCGCATGGTGGTGAAGATGCCTGCCGCCATGCCCGCGCGCTCCTTGGGCACCACGCTGACCGACAGGGCGTCCATCAAGCCCCAGGGCAGGCCATTGCCGATGCCGATCAACAGCATCGGAATCGCCATCGACCACAGGCCGCCATCCGGCGACAGGCGCATCAAGGCCCAGGAGCCGAGCGCCGAAATGAGAAAACCGATGCCCGACAGCAGGCCGGGCGAGACGTGTTGCGCCATGCGTCCGGCCAGCAGCGGCACCACCAGCATCGGCGCGGTCAGCGGCAGGATGGCCAGGCCGGCCGTGAACGCGTCGCGCCCCTGGATGACGATGAACCAGATCGGCAGATAGACGATCAGGGCGATGAAACTGAAGCCCGTCGCCACGGGCAGCAATTGCACGCCGATGAAACGCGGGTAGCGGAACAGGGACAGCTCCAGCATGGGGCGCGGACGCCGCGACTCCACGGCGACGAAAGCAGCCAGCAGAAGCGCCGCACCGCCCAGCAGCGACAACACCCCCGGGCTGGTCCAGCCGTCTTGCGGACCGCGCACGATGCCGACCGTCAGCGCCACCAGCGCGGCCGTGAACAGCAGCGTGCCTGGCCAGTCGATGCCTTGCGCCGCCGGGTCGCGCGATTCCCTGATCCGCCGCGTCCCCAGCAGCAGGATCAAGACCGCGATCAGCGCGATGGCGAAGTACAGCGCGCGCCAGCCCAGGCGCTCGATCAGGAACCCGGACGCCATCGGTCCGAACGCAAGGCCGACGCCGAACGCGGTCCCCAGGAAACTGAACGCCCGCGTACGTTGCGCACCCTCGAACTCCTGCGCCAGCAGCGAGGTCGCCGAGGTCAGCACCAGGGCGCCACCCAGGCCTTCGACGGCGCGCAGCAGATTGAGCAGCAGCAGGTTGGGGCTCAGGCCGATCAGCAGGGACGTGACGATGAATGTCCAGAGCCCCGCCACGAAGCAACGCTTGCGGCCGATCTGGTCGCCGATCGCGCCCGCCGCCATGACGCAGCCGCCGAAGGCGATGGCATAGGCGTTGACGATCCAGCCCAGGGCGGACTGATCGCCGCCCAGGTCGCGCCCGACCGCCGGCGTGGATATCGCCGGGCCGGTGAATACCAGGGGGATGATGACCGCGGACACGCAGATCGCCGCCAGCACCTTGTACCGGTCGTCCGTGGCGGCCGGGGAATGGGTCTTGTCCATCGCAGCTCCGATGCGCCCTCCGTCCGCGCCGGGTGCGCCGGGAGCCGAGGGCATTGATGAATGCCGACAGACTAATTAATTCACCATGCGAAGTTAATATGGCTGGATTGCATATCACTTCTGCAAATTTTGAAGATATGAACGGTACCGAGTTCGAGCAGGTCACGGCTTTCCTGGCCGCCGTCGAGCATGGCGGCTTCACCGCCGCCGGCCTGGCGCTGGGGCGCGATGGCTCCATCCTCTCGCGCCGCGTCACGGCGCTTGAAAAGCGCCTGGGCCTGCGCCTGATGGAGCGGACCACGCGGCGGCTGGCCTTGACGGAAGCGGGCGAGACCTTTCATCAGCGCATGCGCGGCGCCTTGTCCGCCTTGCAGGAGATCGAGCAGGACACCGCGGCCACGGCCGCCAGCGTGCGCGGCACGCTGCGCATCGCCCTGCCCGCGACCTTCGGGCGGATGTGGGTCGCGCCCATCCTGCCCGCCTTCCTGGCCGCCCATCCCGACGTGATCGTGGAAGCGGCCTTCGAGGACCGCTATGTCGATCTGGTGGCGGAGTCCTTCGACGTGGCGATCCGCATCGGCACATTGACCGACAGCAGGCTGGTGGCGCGCAGGCTCGCGCCCTCGCGGCGCATGCTGTGCGCCGCGCCCGCCTATCTGCACGCGCGCGGCCGGCCGGCCCAGCCGGCCGATCTGGCTCGCCATGCCTGCCTGGGTTTCTCCCGCCTGGCCTCGCATCCGCTTTGGCATCTGCGCGAGGACGACAAGGTCACGTCCGTTCGCATCAGCGGCCCGCTGGTCACCGACGATGCGCACAGCCTGGTGCAGGCCGCCGTTGCCGGCGCGGGTATCGCCATGGTGTCCGACTGGCTGGCCGGCCCCGAACTGTGCTGCGGCAAGCTGGTGCCGGTGCTGCCCGAACATCCCGTGCAAGACAGCGAGGCGATCTACCTGGTGCATCCTTCCGCGCGCCTGGTTCCGGCCAAGACGCGGGCATACGCCGACTGGATCTCGGCGGCGCTGGGCGTCAGGCCGTGGCGGCATCATGGATCCACGCCACCATGACGTATTGCCGGCAAGCGCCCCATGCCCACATGAAACAATCTCGGCACAGGATAGAGCCGGAGAGATACCGATGAAAAAGCACGTCGCATGGCACATCGTTCGCGCGTGCCTGCTGCCCGCGGTACTGTTTTCCTCCCGCGCGCTTGCGGATTGCGCGCAGGACTTTGCGCGCGACAACGCCTATAAGCCCCATGCGGGAGCCCATCGCATGCATGAACGCAAGCTGCCCTTGTCGCTACTGGATGGCCAGTGGGTGCCAACACTCAAGCAGGAGATCATCAACACAATCTCTGAAGTGGTGCCGCCCAATGCCACGCGCATCACCTCCGATGGACTTTTTGGCCCCATCGGCCTGGTGGTGATCGGCGACCGGGGATGGATTCGTGCCAATGGCGATGCCGCCTGGGAACCATTGAATGCTGCCGAGAGCAAGGAGATACTCGACGGAGCGTTCACCTCATATCTCAGTTTCAACCGCATGAGCGACCTGAGCTGCACAAGAGCAGAGCACAACGGGCGGCCGGCACGGGTCTATCACTACAAGATGCCAAGCGAACTGCAGATTGGCAGCCACAGCGAGATAACCGCCTACTTTGACGATCAGACAGGTTTGCCGGTGCATGTAGAGGTCGAGGACGGCAACCCGAGGCAGAGAGCCAAGTCGACGGTCAGCATCGCCTTTGACAGCGCCATCGCCATCCAACCACCCGAAACCGCTGGCCAAACGCCGCGCGCGGGAAATGCCGATCCCTCCGGACGACGAAAGTCCCTGTACAAGCATCCGCCCGGCGAGGCGCTATGAAACGGCGGGATTCCCGGCGCTGGCATCCATCCGATGCGCGGCGGGATCAATCCCCAGCTGTACCCTCAGCCCGACCCATCCCGGCGGCGTGACCTGCACCGCGCGCGAGTCCTTGTGCCGCCGCAGCCATCCCTTGGCGCACAGCAATGCCATCAACTGCACGCCGAGCGGACCGGCCAGATGGTGCCGCCGCTCGGTCCCATCCAGACACTGGCGAGCCAGGCCTCGACGCGTCGGCTTGAGCTGTCCGACGTTCATGCCCATCTGTTCGAACCACGCCAGGCCAGCCGGCGTCACTTCGAATTGCTTGCCTGCTCGCGCAACGAGGTAACCGCGTTCCTGCAAGGCCAGCGTCACGGCAACGCCGACGCGCCCGGCCAGGTGGTCATAGCAACAACGCGCGAACTGGAGAGATTGCGCTTGCGGGCTGAGCAGCCTCTTGCGCTCCCCCTGGACCGGACCGATGGCCGCGAGGTGTTCCAGCGTCGATGCGATGTGCGTGCCGCCCAAGCGATAGTAGCGATGCCGTCCTTCGGTTTCGACCGTCACCAGGCCGCCCGCCAGGAGTTTGCCCAGGTGCCCGCTGGCCGTCTGCGCGGTGACACCGGCCGCGTCGGCCAACTCCCCGGCCGGGCGCGCTCGACCGTCCGCGAGCGCCATCAGCATGGTCGCGCGCGTCGGATCGGCAATCAGATGGGCGATAGCAGCAATGTTGGCGTGCATGAGGGTCTCCAGGCGAGTCCGCACGATACCAGTTGCACCGGCTTGCATCCTTCGGCGCGTGCCGAATCATTGCATGCGCGCGCCGCCCTAGACTCCGACCTGTCATTTTGGAGTGGGAGATGCATCATGGATACGAGTACGGAAGCAGGAACCTTGCGCCGCCGCGTCCTGGCCGCGACCTGCGTCAGCTACGTCATCGTCCTGCTGGATACTTCCATCGTCAATGTCGCGCTGTCCAGCCTTGCTACCGCGTTCGACACCCACATCGCGGGCCTGCAATGGGTGGTCAATGCCTACACGCTGATGTTCGCCAGCCTGCTCTTGACGGGCGGCACGCTGGGTGACCGCTGGGGCGCGCGGCGCGTCTATCTCGCGGGCCTGCTGCTGTTCACCTTGGCCTCGGTGCTGTGCGCGGCGGCTCAGTCCCTGCCCGCGCTGGTTCTGGGCCGCGTCATTCAAGGCGTGGGCGCCGCGCTGCTGGTGCCCTGCTCGCTCAAGCTCATACATCATGCCAACCCCGACCCGGCGCGGCGTGCGCGGGCAATCGGGCTGTGGGCCGGGCTCGGCGGCGTCGCGCTGGCGATGGGTCCCCTGGTGGGTGGCGCCTTGATTCAATGGGGCGGCTGGCGCGGCGTTTTCCTTGTGAATATTCCGGTCTGCCTGTTTGGCATCGGCATGATGTGCCGCCCATCCGGAGAGGCTCCGAGGCGCCCGGCAGAGCGCGTTGACGTGCAGGGACAGGCATGCGCGGTCGTCGCCCTGGGGGCCTCGATCGGCGTGCTGATCGAAGGACCGGTCATGGGCTGGACCGCGCCGCAAGTGATGGCCGGCGCCATGCTCGCCCTGTCGGCATGGGTGGGATGGGGCATGATCATGCGCCGCCATCCACACCCGATGCTGCCTCCTTCCCTGTTCCAGAATGGGATATTCACCGGGTCCACCTGCGTGTCGATGGCATCGGCTTTCGTGTTCTATGGCCTGCTCTTCGTCATGAGCCTCCACTATCAGCAGGCGCGCGGCTACACGCCACTGCAAGCCGGGTTGGCCTTGTTTCCGATGATGGGCATGGTAGCGGTCGGCAGCATGAGCGCTCGCCGGGTGGCTACCCGGTACGGCGCCAAATGGTCCATGATCGGCGCATTCTCGGCTTACGCCGCGGGAGCCATCGGCCTCCATGCCTCGATGGCAGGCATGGCCTACGCGTCTTCCATCGTGCCCATGCTGGCCGTCGGCATGGCTTCCGGCGTCATTTCCCCCATGGCGACGGCGCCAGCGCTGGAAACGGTAGGCGCGCATCGAGTCGGGGTGGCCGCCGCCGTGCTCAATGCAGCAAGACAAGTCGGCGCGGCGCTCGGGGTTGCCCTCTTCGGCGCCATCGTGGGCACTGTTCACCCTTACGAGACCGGACTACGGTCGGCATTGATCCTGGTCGCCGCGGTATCCATTGCCGCGATGTGGCCGTGGTGCCTTGCCTTGAAACCCAGGCATTCCGCATGAATTCCGGCAGTCCGGCTTGCGCCGTCGCGGGAAGGTCGGACGGCCTGGCCGCCCCGGCTCGAGGCAGGGCGAGTCGGCCCGCGCCCGGCAGGCTGACCCGCCTCGCGCCGGTACAATCGCGGCCAGTCCAGGCTCTGCCAACCCACCTCACCAACACACCCCATGTCGCAATCCGTTCCGATCGGCTACAGCGATGTGCCTCGCGGCCATATCGCCAGTGTTGTCACCGACCTTGAAATGCTGTCCAAGCCGGCCACGGCCGAGCTGCCCCTGCCTGAAGGCATCACGCTGACCCCGGCTTCACGCGTCAGTCTGGATGCCTATCGGGCCTTGTTCCGGGAAGTCGGCGCGGACTGGCTATGGTTCTCGCGGCTGTTCATGGCCGACGAGGAACTGGCCGCCACGCTAGGCCATCCCGATGTCGACATCCAGGTCGTCCAGCGCGACGGAAAGGACGTGGGCATTCTGGAGCTGGACTTTCGCGTGGCGGGCCAGTGCGAGCTGACGTTCATGGGACTGACGGCCGAATGCACGGGCAAGGGCCTGGGCCGGGCGCTGATGAGCCGGGCCGTGTCGCTGGCCTGGGCCCGCCCGATCACGCGCATGTGGGTGCATACCTGCACCTATGACCATCCCTCGGCGCTGGGTTTCTACATGAAGGCGGGCTTCAAGCCCTATGCGGTGCGGGTGGAGGTTCAAGTCGACCCGCGCCTCACCGGCCACTTGCCGATTGGCGCGGCCCCGCAGGTGCCCATCATCGCTTGACCCGCCGCCTGCCGGCATCGCCGCGCCCTACTGAAGACGCGGGCCCGCCGGCGCGACGCGCTTCTGCATGAATACGCTCAAGGGATCATCCGCGTAGTCGCCAAACGGGCCGCGACGCTCAAAGCCCGCCGAGGCGTACAGCGCCAGCGCCTCTTGCTGATAGGGGCCGGTTTCCAGCCTGAGCAGCTTGCAGCCACGGCTGACGGCGCTCGTTTCCAGCAGGGACAAGAGCTGCCTGGCAAGGCCTCGCCCTCTGCCAGCGGGACTGACATACATCCGCTTGAGCTCGCCAAATTCGGGATGGAGCACGATCGCCCCGCAGCCTATCGCACACCCGACGGCGTCCCGCGCGACGGCAAACAGGACGTTCGGCTGTTTCAGCCCGGCCAAATCAAAGACGTGGCGGCTTTCCGGCGGATACAAGGTGTCCTGATAGGCGTCCAACTCGGCAATCAGGGCAATGACATCCGGTTGATCGGGTGATTCGAGCGTGATGAGCATGATCGGGAAGGGCGAAGGTTGGACGCCCGCATCCGGCGTCGGAAGAATGATTCATTATAGATTCATTTTGTTATTGACTGAATCTATAGAATCAAAATAGACTCACCGAGAAAATTGCGACACGCCGGCCTCATCGCGCTGACCCGCCAGCATCGCCACGGATCGCCTGGTCGGATGAAGGCGTCGATGCGAGGTGGCGTGATCACACCCAACGCCTCCTTTGACCATGGCCCGCCCTAGAAGCAAAGACAAGGAGATGGCCTTGCTACGCTCGGCCGTCAAGACGATCGCGACGCAAGGACTGCGCGCGTCCACCGTGATGATCGCCCGGTACGCCGGCGTCGCGGAGGGCACGCTGTTCCTGTATTTTTCGACCAAGGACGTCTTGCTGTCGGCGGTCTTCGAGCACCTGCTCCAGGACCTGGAGGCGAGCCTCGCCTCGCTGCCTCCCGGCCTGTCATCGCGACAGACCGCGGAATCCATCTGGAACCGCTATATCGACTGGGGCGCGGCCGATCCCGACGCGTATTCCACGATCAATCAATTGCTGGCATCGGACCGACTGACGGCCGGGCAGTTGCGCAGAGCGGAAACGCTGTATCCCCTCCCGGAAGTCCAGGCCTGCCGACGACGCTTTGCCGGCCTGACGGACCGGGAAGCATGGGCGCTTTCCGACGCGACGGAGAAAGCCATCGCCGACACGACGGTGCGCCTGGCCGTGGCCCAGCCGCAACATGCCGAGGCGTACAAGATGGCGGGATTCGACATGCTTTGGGCCGCGGTGACGCGGGGCGCGGACCATCCGGGACTCAGCCAGCGCGCCGGCGAATATTTCACGCGAGGGACCCGCCTTTCATCCACCTGAAACAGTTTTCCCTCAAAGTCGCGGCTGCCTACAGGGGAGAACCTTTCATGATCCGCGCCAAGACACTGATGTCCGCCTTGGCCGCGACCGCCCTGGTCGCGGCATGCTCCAGCGATGACGACAAGGCATCCACGCCAACACCAACGCCGCCTGTCGCGCAGGCGCCCAAGAACATCCTGTTCTTCCTGGGAGACGGCATGGGCATCACGACGCTCACCGCCGCCCGCATCTACAAGGTCGGCGAAGATGGCGACCTGACCATCGACACGCTGCCGGAAACGGCGTTTGTCCATACGTACTCGAACGATGCCCAGGTGACGGACAGCGCGCCCTCCATGGCCGCCTACATGACCGGCGTGAAGATGAACAACGAAGTCATCTCCATGAGCGCGGACACCAAGGCCACCGACGCCAACGGCAAGCCCTACCACGCCAGCTATGACGCCACCTGCCCGGCCGGCAATGGCACGCCGGTGGAAACGCTGCTGGAAATCATGAAGGCCAAGGGCTACGGCACCGGCGTGGTCACGACCACCCGCATCACGCACGCGACGCCCGCCGCCACCTACTCGCACGTCTGCCACCGCGATGCCGAGAACACCATTGCCGCGGCGCTGGTGCCCGGCGGCGCCGGCTTCAACGCCAGGCTGAACGACGGCATCGACGTATTCTTCGGCGGCGGCACGGATTACTTCCTGCCCAAGGAAAACGGCGGCAAGCGCAACGACAAGCGCAATCTCATCGACGAGATCAAGACCAAGTACGGCTACGCCGCGAACCGCGCCGATTTCGACGCGCTGCCCACCGACGGCCGCAAGATCGCCGGCCTCTTCACCAAGAGCCACATGGCCTACGACCTGGACCGCGACCCGGCCAAGGAGCCGAGCCTGGCGGACATGACTGGCAAGGCGATCGACGCGCTGGCCGCCAGGAACAAGGGCTTCTTCCTGATGGTGGAAGGCGGCCGCATCGACCACGCGCTGCACGCCACCAACGCGCGCCGCGCGCTGCAGGACACCGTGGCCTTCGACGATTCGATCAAGCTCGCGCTGGACAAGATGCGCAAGGTGGATCCGGATCTGAAGAACACGCTCATCGTCGTCACCGCCGACCATGACCATACGCTGCAGATGAACGGATACGCGGCCCGCACCGGCAAGACCGAACCGGGCAAGCCTGGCGTGCTGGGCCTGGTCAAGAACTACGTCGGTCCGGCCGTGCCGACCAAGGACGTGGACGGCAACCCCTACACCATCATCGGTTTCGGTAATGGCCCCAAGCGCCTGGCGACGCGCGGCCCGATCGACGACACCGCGCTGGAAGACAAGAACTACCTGCAGGAAGCCGTGATCCCGATGGATCCGGCCAGCGACTCGGAAACCCACGGCGGCGCCGATGTGTTCCTGGGCGCCATCGGCCTGAACGCCGACAAGTTCTCGGGCGTGATCACCAATACCGACGTATTCGGCCTGATCCGCAAGGCAGTCAATCTGTGATGAAGACGACCTCACGCCTCGAACCGAAAACGCCCAAGGACACGATCATGAACCATTGCATTTCCCGCCTCAGCCGCGCCGTCCTGCTCGCCCTGCCCCTGGCGGCGGGCGCCCCGCTCGCCCACGCCGCGGGCGAAGCCAAGAACGTCATCTTCTTCCTGGGAGACGGCATGGGCCCCGTCACCGTGACCGCCGCCCGCATCTACAAGGGCGAGAAGCAGCTTGCCGCCCAGCCCGGCTCGCTGGTCAGCCCGGAGCGCGCCAACCTTTCCATGCAGCTGCTGCCTTACGCCGCCCGCATCAAGACCTTTTCGCTGGACGGCCAGACCACCGACAGCGCCCCGTCCATGGCCGCCTACATGACCGGCGTGAAGATGCGCAACGAGGTCATTTCCATGTCGTCCGACACGGTGGCCGTGGATGGCACGGGCAAGCAATACGTCTCGGGCGAAGACAGCACCTGCCCTCCGACCAACGGCACGCCCGCCCAGACGCTGCTGGAGCTGGCCAAGGCCAAGGGCCGCGCGGTCGGCGCCGTGTCGACCACGCGCGTCGGCCACGCCACCCCGGCCACCACCTATGCCCATGTGTGCAACCGCAACGGCTACAACACCATCGCCGAACAATCGACGCCGGGACACGCGAACTACAACCCCCGTCTCGGCGACGGCATCGACGTGCTGCTGGGAGGCGGACAGCGCAACTATCTGCCCAAGCCGCTCAATCCGGCCAGCAAGCGCACCGACGGCGTCAACCTGGTGACGGCCTTCCAGGCCAAGGGCTATACCTACGTCGACACGGGCACCGCGCTGCGCGCGCTGAATCCCGCCGCCACCGGCAAGCTGCTGGGCCTGTTCTCGCAAAGCGAGATGGCCTATGAGCTGGACCGCGTCAAGCCGGCCCTGGGCTATGACCAGCCCAGCCTGGCCGAGATGACCGACAAGGCGCTGGGCGTGCTGAGCAAGAACAGCAATGGGTTCTTCCTGATGGTGGAAGGCGGCCGCATCGACCATGCGCTGCACGGCACCAACGCCAAGCGCGCGCTGGAAGACACGCTGGCCTTCGACAGCGCGATCCAGACCGCGCTGGATTTCATGGAGAAGAAGGACCCCGGCCTGAAGAACACGCTGATCGTGGTCACCGCCGACCATGACCACGCCATCGCGTTCAACGGCTATCCCAAGATCGGCAACCCCATCCTGGGCACGGTCAAGTCCTATGCGGATGGCAAGCCCGCGCTGGCCGCCGACGGCAAGCCCTACACCACGCTGGTGTTCGGCAACGGCGGCCGCCCGAACGCCGACGCGGACAGCAAGACCAACCCGGAAGACGGCAACAAGGCCTGGATCGCGCCGGCGCGCGGCGCCGCGCGCGACGATCTGAGCAACGTCAATACCTTTGACGACAACTTCCTGCAGGAAGTCGGCGTCGTGCTGGGCAAGCCCGGCGCGGAAACCCACGGCGGCGGCGACGTCATGCTGTTCGCGGGCGGCGCTGGCGCGAAGATCTTCAAGGGCACCATGGACAACACCAAGGTGTTCGGCAAGGTCCGCGAGGCGGCCGGCCTGTGAAGCCCTTGAACGCAACCGCCAGGCGCGGCCTCGCCTGCCTGCTGCTGGCCTGCCTGCCGGCGGCGGCGGGCGCGGCGAACGAAGCGCCCGCACCGGCCCAGGCCTCCCCGGCGCCCGCGCTGCCCGCCCCGCCCGATCTCAACCTGCGCATCGAACGCTATGCGTCGTCGATCGGCAGCGACGGCGTGCAGCGTGAAACCCGCTACGCCGACCTGATGTACCGGCGCGCGGACCTGGTATGGATCGAGCGCGACTATCCGGCCGCGCTGCGAGCCAGCGTGGAACATGGGCACGACGGACACGCGGGCCAGGACCCGCATGCCGGCCATTCCCATGCAGGCACGACGGGCTCTCCCCTTTGGGTGCAGCGCGATGCCGCCGGCAAGGATCAGGTGCGCATGGTCTTGCGCAAGCAGCACAAGGTGCTGGACATCGACGAGGCCAACTACGGCAACGTCGGCTACAACGGCTCCTGGGCGGCCACCAATGGCGTCGCGGACCCGAGGCAATTGCAGCGCATGCAGCCCGACGGCGCGCCGGCCCAAGGCGTGCAGCGCTACCGCCAGGCGCGCGGCGAATCGCAGGTCCTCATCGACTGGGATATCCAAGGGCAGTACGCGCGCCGGATCGAGATCCAGGGTCCGCACGGCCTCTCGGTCAGCCGGGTCACGGTGACCGACGCGGTCGCGCCGTCCCCCGCGCCGTGGACCATGCTGAAAGACTACGAAACGGGCGACTACTCCGACCTGCTGGACTAGCGTGCCCGCGCGCGGGCCTCAACCCGCGCGCGCGGCGGCCTTGATCATGTCGGCCGCCTTCTCCGCGATCATGATGACGGGCGCATTGGTATTGCCCGAGGTGACCATGGGCATGATCGAAGCATCGACCACCCGCACGCCCTTCAGGCCATGCACCCTCAGTTCATGATCCACCACGGCGGCGGGGTCCCTGCCCATGGCGCAGGTGCCGACCTGATGGTGATAGGACACCACGGCGCTGCGTACATAGTCGGCCAGCTGCTTGTCGGTCTGCTTGTCCTCGCCCGGATAGATTTCGCGTCCGCGCCAGGGCTGCAAGGCGGGCTGGGCGGCGATCTGGCGCATCTGCCGGATCGAGGCGACCAGCACATCGACATCATGCTGGGTGGCCAACACGTTGGGATCCAGCAACAGGCGATCGTCCACGCCGGCGCCGGTCAAGCGTAGCTGGCCCCGGCTGGTCGGCATCACGCAGGCCGCGCACAGGGTGAAGGCATTGGCGGGACCGGTCTGTTCAGGCGTGTAGTACGGCACGTTGAAGAACAGGGGCTGCATGTCCGGTCCGTCCAGCGCCGGATCCGTCTTGGCGAACAGCTGCGCGTGCAGGACGGTGAGGCCGGGGTCGTCCGGCGCGGGAATGGCCTGCCTGCCTTCGTAGATGACCGGCACCAGCATGTGATCGTGCAGGTTCTTGCCCACGCCGGACAAGTCATGCACCACCCTGATATTGTGCTGGCGCAATTGCGCCGCTTCCCCCACCCCGGACAGCATCAGCACGCGCGGCGACTCGATGGCGCCGCCCGACAGGATGGCTTCGCGCCGCACGCCCGCACGATAGAACCCATTGCCCTGCTCATAGACCACGCCGACGCAGCGCTTGCCCTCGAACGACAGCTGGTGCACGCGCGCATTGGTGATCAGCGACAGGTTGGGCCGCTCCAGCGCCGGACGCAGGAAGGCCACGGCGGTGCTGACGCGCTTGCCGTCCTTGATGGTGAGGTGATTGAAGCCCACGCCCAGGATGTCCGCGCCATTGTGGTCGCGGTTGAGCGGGTGGCCGGCCTGCACGGCGGCATCTACCATGGCCTGAGTCACGACATGGGGCTGGTACTGCGTCGTCACGAGCATGAGGCCGCCGGCCCCATGATAGTCATCGGCGCCCCGGTCATAGTCTTCCGACTTCTTGAAATAGGGCAGCACGGACTGATAGCCCCAGCCGGGGTTGCCCTGTCTTTCCCAGGCGTCGTAGACCGAGGCATGGCCGCGCACATAGATCATGCCGTTGAGCGAACTGCTGCCGCCCAGGGTCTTGCCGCGCGGCCAGAATAGCTTGCGGTCATGGGCATGCACCTGCGGCACGGTGTCGTAGGCCCAGTCATAGGGGCTCTTCCACAGCTCGATCAGGCGCAGCGGCGTGGAGATCTTTTCGGAGTTGTCGGGGCCGCCGGCCTCGATCAGCAACACCTTCACGCCGGGATCCTCGGTCAGCCTGTTGGCCAGCACGCAGCCGGCCGATCCGGCGCCGACGATGACGTAGTCGAAACTGTCCGACCGGTCCTCCGCCGCGTTGACCCTTGCTCCCATCAGGCCGCCGATCATCAGCGTGCCGCTGGCGACGCCCATGGCCTGCATGAAGCGGCGACGGGAGAGAGTCGTTCGGGGAAATTGCCCATCGTTGCTCACGGTGTCTCCTGGAAGGCAAGCCTCGCGCGCGCGGCCCGCTCATTGATGGCGATGGATGCTCGTCGTTCCCATGGACAGATCGAGGCCAGCTTAGCGCCGGGTTTCGACGCCTGCTTGTCGGCGCGTGCATGGAAACTTGTCATGCCGTGCAGGCCTCCCCTGGCGCTCAGGCACGACGCGCGTCCATGTCGCCATGGATGGCGGGTCATCCGTCGCTCAGGCGCCGGACGATGATACGCGCCCTGCCACGGTTGCCCAAGGGTGCGCGGAACCAATACGCTTGCGCGCGAGCCCGCTACACGCCGCCGCCCCCCGTCGCCTTGCTCACCGCCACGAACGCCAAGGCCCGTCCCTCCGGCGCCTCGACCGCGGCCAGCTCCGCCTGGCGATGCCCGACCGACGCGTTCAGGCGTTCCAACAGATTGATCATGCCGCGCCCGTACAGCAGCCCCGCGTGCGCGTCCGCCCGCCGCGATGCCTGCAATTGCGCGTCGATCCGCTGCGCGCGCCGTTCTTGCGCCGCCCAGGCTCCCAGGGCGTTTTCCGTTTCCTCGACGGCCTCCAGCACGACCTGCCGATAGCCCAGGATGGCAGCGGCCAGTTCGGCCTCGCGCGCGCCGGCCACGGCCCGCCGCAAGCCCCAGTCCAGCAGCGGCAGGTTCAAGGACAGTCCGCCCGACGCATAGGTGCTGCGGCCCGGCAAGGGCTTGCCGGTCAGGTTGCCGGTGATCTGGATGTCGCCGGACAGGGTCAGGCGCGGGTATAGCTCGGCGATCGACACCCTCAGTTCGGCCGCGGCCTGCAGCACCTGCTGTTCCGCGCGACGGATGTCCGGACGGACGCGCACGGTATCGGCCGGCAGCGGCGCGGTCGGCTCGCCGCGCGGCAGGGGCTGGCCAGCGGGCGTCAGCAAGCCGGGCGCGATCTGGCTCTCTCCGGCAAGCACCGCCAGGCGCTGTGCGTGCTGCCGCGCCAGATGCGCCGACAGCGGCAGCTGGGCGGCCGTTTCGGCTTCCAGCGCGCTGGCCCTGTCCACATCGAAATCGCTGGCGATGCCGGCGCGCCTGCGCTCCTGCACCAGGGCGAGCAGATGGCGCTGGTCGTCCAGCATGCCGGACAGCACCTGATGGCGCCGCTGCGCGCCGCGCAGTTCGATGTAGGCGCGCACGGCCTCGGCGGCCACGGACACCCTGGCCGCGCGCAGATCGGCTTCGGCGGCGCCGGCGCTCGCCCGCGCCGCGTCCGTGGCGGCGGCGACGCGGCCGAACAGGTCGAGTTCCCAGCTGGCGTCGAAGCCCGCCTGGTAATAGCCGATGGACCGTTCTTCCTGCGCCAGCGGCGGCTCGCCCTGCCAGGCTTCGGCGCCGGACAGCTCGTTCGCGCCGTGCGGGCCGGACAACCTGTGCTGGCGCTGGGCGGCGCCATGCAAGCCGATCTGCGGCAAGGCCTGGGCCGCGCTGGAACGGGACAAGGCGCGCGCCGCCCTGAGCCGTTGCGCCGCCTGGGCCAGCGTCAGGTTGCCCGCCAGCGCGCGTTCGGCCAGCGCGTCCAGCTCCGCGTCCTCGAAGGCCGTCCACCAGCGTGGCGACGCATCCGTCCGCACGGGCGCCGCGCCCCGGTTGTCCCAGTCCGCCGGCAGCGCCTGCCTCGGATCCGGCCGCGGTCCCATCGACACGCAGCCGGGAAGCGCCAACGTCGCCGCCAGCAGCGCCAGCCACCGGCGCCTGCCCTCTAGTTCCATGTTCCCGCGCACCTTCATCGCTTGCCACCACCCGTCGCCATTTGACGATTCGTTGAGATGAAAACATAATAGATCGACCAATCAGTCTATTAATAATATCCCACTCCAGGCTCGGCTTCGAACATGAATCGTCATTCGCGCGTCCGCCGCGCGCCGGTGTACGGCGCCATCATCGCGGGCGGCATCACGCTGTTCGGCAATGCCGTGGCCGCGGTCGCGCTGCCGTGGCTGGTGCTCGGCATCACCGGCAGCGCGGCCTGGACCGGCGCGGCCGCCGCGGCCGGCATGGTGCCGCTGATCATCGGCGCCTTCTTCGGCGGTCAGATGCTGGACCGCCATGGCGCCAGGCGCGTCGCGGTGGCGGCCGACCTGGTCAGCGCCAGCAGCCTGATCGCCATCGTGCTGCTGCATGAAAGCGGCCTGCTCGGCATGGCCCCGCTCATGGCCCTGATCGCGCTGGGCGCGCTGTTCGACGGGCCGGGCATGGCGGCGTCAGAATCGCGCTATCCCGAACTGGCCCGCCTGGCGCGGATGCCGCTGGAGCGCGTCACGGCCATGGATGAGCTCGCCGACGGCGCCGCCACCATCGCGGGCCCCATCGCCGCCGGCCTGAGCATCGCCCTGGTCGGACCGGAGCTGACCCTGTGGCTCACGGCCCTGTGCTCGATCACGGCGGCGGCGCTGAACGCGATCTATCTGCCCGGCAAGCGGCGGGCCGCGCGCGGGACAGCGGCACGGCAAGGCGCGCTGGTCGGGGGACGCTTTCTGTGGTCCGAGCCCCCGCTGCGCGCGCTGGTGCTGACGGGCATGGCCGTGGTCAGCCTGTTCAGCGCCCTGGACGCCGTGGTCATGCCGGTCTTCCTGCGCGACAGCGGCCGGGACGCTACCGACCTGGGCAGGTTCCTGGCCCTGGCCGGCGGCGGCGCCATCGTGTCCGCGCTGGCCTACGCCCGCCATGGGCAGCGCCTGGGCCCGCGACGGATCCTGCTGGCCAGCCTGGCGCTGGAAACCCTGGCCTTCGCGCTGCTGGCGCTGCAGGGCGGCGACGCGCTGATGCTCCTGTCGGGCGCGCTGGCCGGACTGGGCGTGGGCCCGCTCAATCCGCTGGTCAGCACCGCGCTGCTGCGCGGCACGCCCGCCGCGATACGCGGCAGGGTGCTGAGCGCCTTCAACGCGCTGGCGCTGGTCGCCACGCCGCTGGCCGTGCTGCTGGCCGGCGCCGCCATCGAACTGGCCGGCACGCGCGCCGTCATGATTTTCCTGGCCGCCATGTTCGCGCTGCTGGCCCTGCCCTACCTGCTTGCCCCTGCCCACGAGCCGGTTCGCGCCGCGCTCCCCGCCTCGCCCACCAACCGGGAAGCCTCCCGATGACCGCGACGTCCCCCATGAGCGTGAACGCCACCTCCCGGCGCAAAGCCCTGCTTGCCCGTCACAAATACAGTCTCGCCGCCGCCTGCGCCGTGGCCCTGGCCGCCCTTGCCGCGCTGGCGCTACGGGCCGCGCCGGCCGCCGCGGACGAGCCGCCGCCACCCCCGCCGGCCTTGCGCGTCACCACCATCGTGGCCGGCCCCGGCGCCGTCCCGATACGCATCGCGGTGACCGGATCCCTGATCGGCCGAGACGAGATCGCCATCCGCACGCCGCTGCAGGACCAGCGCATCGCGGCGGTGCTGGTCGAGGAAGGCGATTGGGTGCGCGCCGGCCAGCCGCTGGCCACGCTGGAAACGGATACCCTGGACGCGCAGCTGCGCCAGGCGCAGGCGGCGCTGGGCCGGGCACGGGCGCAGGTGCTGCAGCAGGAAGCGCTGAACGCCGAGGCCCAGGCCCAGTTGCGGCGCATCGCGCCCCTGGCCGGCTCGGGCTCGGTCAGCGCGCAGCAGATCGACCAGCAGCAGGCGCAGGCGCGCGCCAGCGCCGCCGCGCTCGCCGCCGCGCGCGCCGAACAGGAACAGGCCCGGGCCGGGCTGGCGCAGGCACAGGCGCAGCGCGACAAGGCCGCGCTGCTGGCGCCGGCCGACGGCGTGGTATCCGAGCGCCACGCGCGGGCCGGCGCATTGGGCGGCGACGCGCCGCTGTTCAAGCTGATCCGCGACGGCCTGCTCGAACTGGACGGCGAGGTGCCAGAGAGCGCGCTGGCCGGCATCCTGCCCGGCATGCCCGCGCAGCTGCGGGTGGCCGGCACGCCTGATGCCGTGGCCGGCAGGGTCCGCCGCGTATCGCCCAAGGTGGACGAGGCGACGCGCATGGGCCGCGTCCGGATCGCGCTCGATGCAGCGCAGGCGGCCCGGGCGGGCAGCTTCGCGGCCACGACGCTGGAGACCGGCATGGATCCACTGCCGGTGGTGGTGCCGCAGCGCGCGGTGACATTCGGCGCGCAGGGCGCGGCCTCGGTCATGGTGCTGGACGCCGCCGGCCGCGTGGCCCGCCGCGCGGTCACCCTGGGCAGGCTCAATGGCTCGGTGGCCGAGGTCCGGTCGGGCCTGGACGCGGGTGAGCGCCTGGTGGCCGCCGCGGCCGCCTTCATCAAGGAAGGCGACGTCGTGGCGTCCGCGCAGCCGGAGGCGCCGGCGCGATGAGCATGCAACTGTCCTCCTGGGCCATCCGCCGGCCCATCCCCACCATCGTGCTGTTCCTGGTCCTGGCGGTCGCCGGCTGGACGTCCTTCCTCGGCCTGCCGATCAACGCCAATCCGCGCGTGGATTTTCCCGTGGTGACGGTCGCGGTGCCCCAGGTCGGCGCGGCGCCGACCGAGCTGGAACACGCGGTCACGCTGCGGGTGGAACGCGCCGTCTCCGGCCTGGCCGGCATCCGCCACATCACGTCCACGGTGGCCGACGGCATTTCGATCACGACGGTGGAGTTCCAGCTGGGCGTGGATCCAGGCCGGGCCGCCAATGACATCCGCGATGCCATCGCGCAGATCCGCGCCGACCTGCCCCAGACGATCGAGGAACCCATCATCACCCGCGTCGATGTCGAGGGCGGCGCCATCCTGAACTACGCGGTCAGCGCCCAGGCCCTCGGCCTGGTCGACGTCTCGTGGTTCGTCGACGATGTGATCAGCCGGGAACTGCTGTCCGTGCCCGGCGTGCAGAAGGTGCAGCGCCTGGGCGGGGTGGAGCGCGAAGTCCGGGTCGCCCTGCGCGCCGACCGGCTGGAGGCGCTGGGGCTGGGCGCGGACCAGGTCAACGCGCAGCTGCTGCGCGCCAACGCCAACGTCCCCGGCGGTCGCGCCACGCTCGCCGGCACGGAACAATCGATCCGTGCGCTCGGCAGCGCCGCCAGCGTGCGGGCGCTGGGCGCGACGCCCATCGCGCTGCCCAACGGCCGCTGGACGCGGCTCGACGATATCGCCGTCCTGCGCGATGGCGCCGGCGAGGCGCGCACGCGGGCCAGGCTGGACGGCCAGGAGGTGGTGGGCTTCGCCGTGTTCCGCGCCAAGGGTTCCAGCGACACGCGCGTCGCGCAGGGCGTGGAGCACGCCCTGGAACAGCTGCGCCGCCAGCACGCCGACGTCGACATCCAGCAGGTGTCCTCGTCCGTGGCCTACACGCTGGCCAGCTACGACGCGGCCATCATGACGCTGGTGGAAGGCGCCGCGCTGACCGTGCTGGTCGTCTTCCTGTTCCTGCGCAGCTGGCGGGCCACGCTGGTGGCGGCGATCGCGCTGCCGCTGTCCATCCTGCCTGCCTTCGCGGTCATGGCCGCGTTCGGCTATACGCTGAACAGCATCACGCTGCTGGCGCTGACCCTGGTGATCGGCATCCTGGTGGACGACGCCATCGTCGAAATCGAGAACATCGAGCGCCACCTCGACATGGGCAAGCGGCCGTACCGCGCCGCGCTGGATGCGTCCGACGCCATCGGCTTCGCGGTCGTGGCCATCACGGCCACCATCGTCGCGGTGTTCCTGCCGGTCAGCTTCATCGGCGGCTTCGTCGGCCAGTATTTCGCGCCCTTCGGCGTCACCGTGTCGGCGGCCGTGCTGGCCTCGCTGCTGGTGGCCCGGCTGGTGACCCCGCTCATGGCGGCGTACCTGCTCGCGCCCAAGCCGCCGGCCGGCCAGCGCCAGGAAACAGGCCATGCCACCGGCCTGCTCGGGCGCTACCTGCGCATGTTGGATTGGGCGCTGCGGCATCGCCGCAAGAGCCTGGCGCTGGCCGCCGCCTTCCTGGCCGCGTCGCTGGCGCTGGTGCCGCTGCTGCCATCCGGCTTCATGCCCGTCAGCGATCTCAGCCTGAGCCGGGTCGACGTGTTCTTTCCGCCGGGCACGCCACTGTCCCAGACGGACGGCAAGCTCGACGAGATGGCGGCGCGGCTGCGCCAGCGGCCCGAAGTGCGCGCCGTCTTCACCACGGCGGGCGGCGAGGACGCGTCCGGCGCGACCGACGTCGCCAACGGGCAATTGCTGATCCGGCTGGTGCCGGCCGACCAGCGCGAACTCAGCCAGAAGGCGTTCGAGCATTCCGTGCGGCCGCTGCTGGACGCGTTCCCTGACACCCGCTATGCCTTCCGCGGCGACAGCGCGGCGCGCGACGTGTCGATCATCCTGGCCGGCGCGGATGCCGATGCCCTGTCGCGGGCCGCGCATGCGCTGGAACGCGACATGCGCGCGCTGCCGGGCATCGCCAACGTGCAGGTCAAGGAACCGCTGCCGCGCCCCGAACTGCTGATCCGTCCGCGCGCGGACGAAGCGGCGCGGGCGGGCGTCACCGCCGCGTCGATCGGCACGGTGGCGCGCATCGCCACCGTGGGCGACACCAATGCCAATTCGGCGCGCTTCAACTTCGCGGACCGGCAGGTGCCCGTGCGCGTGCTGCTGCCCGCCATCGAACAGGGCGACCTGCAGGCGCTGGGCAATCTGCGCGTCTCGACCGACAGCGGCGCGACCGTGGCGCTACGCAGCGTCGCCGACATCGGATACGGCAGCGGCCCGGCCCGCATCGAGCGGTCCGCGCGACTGCGCAGGATCTCGGTGGACGCGGACCTGGCCGGGACGACGCTGGGCACCGCGCTGGAAGCCATCGACGCCTTGCCCGCGCTGCGCGAGCTGCCGGCCGACGTGCGCCGGATCGAATACGGCGACGCGGAGTACATGCGGGAAATGTTCGAGAAGTTCAGCGTCGCCATGACCTTCGGCGTGCTGATGGTGTATGCGGTGCTGATCCTGCTGTTCCGGGACTTTCTGCAGCCCCTGACCATCCTGACCTCCCTGCCGCTGGCGATCGGCGGCGCCATCGGCGGGCTGCTGCTCTATGGCGCGGCCATCGACCTGCCAGTGGTGATCGGCCTGCTCATGCTCATGGGGATCGTGACGAAGAACTCCATCCTCATGGTGGAATTCGTGATCGAGAAGCGCCGCCATGGCATGGCGCGCCACGAGGCGCTGATGCAGTCGGGCGCGGAGCGCGCCCGGCCCATCATCATGACCACCATCGCCATGGTGGCCGGCATGGTGCCAGCGCTGCTCATCACCGGCGCCGACGCCGGTTTCCGCGCGCCGATGGCCGTGGCGGTCATCGGGGGGCTGATCACTTCCACCCTGCTGAGCCTGATCTTCGTCCCCGTGGTCTTCAGCTACATGGACGATCTGCGCAACTGGCTGGCGCCCAGGCTGGCGCGGCTGACATCCGTCACGCAGCGGGACCGCGACGAAGAGGAGGCGTGAACAAGCACCGCGCACCGGCGCGCGGCCGGCCCGCTACTGGTCGACCGAGCGCATGTCGCAGCTGGTCTCCTCGGACCCGCAGATGCCGCGGAACCACGCCCGCCCCCGCTTGCGGTCCTTGGGAGCCAGCGGCTCCAGTTTCTCGTCGTTGCGCATCTCGTAGTCCAGCAGCAGCCATTCGCCGTCGCAGGCGACGACGCCGCGCAGCGCGACCCGGTCGCGCAGCCAGTCGCCCTTCAGGTCGAGCAGCCGCTCGCTGCCGGCGTCGGGACGCGCGTATCCACGCGCCGACTGCACGCCGACCTGCATGTCCCCGGCCTTGATCCATCCCTCGCCTTGGTACACCGGCCGGGGCTTGTCGCTCATCTCGTCGCTGGCGCCCTTGATCTTGAGCCAGCCATCGCGCGCCTCGACCAAGTCGAACGTGACGCTGTAGTAGTCCAAGGCCGGATCGAGACCCTCGCCGCGCGTGGTCGGCAGGCTGCCGACCACCTTGGAGGTCGCCGACGCCCCCGCGCGCACCTCGATCGCGGGCTTGTCATTGACCGTCCAGCCGGAGAATCGGCAGGCGGTCGGACCCGGCGGCGTCCAGGCCGCCGTCCCGGCGTTGGCCTGGGCGTTGAACACAGGCGACAGGGTCAGCGTGGCAAGCACCAGCAGCATGCGTTGAACATTCATGGGTTGGTCACACCGTCTATTTGAGCTACGCGCGCAATCGTCACGTCAGCTGTGGTTGAAGGATTGGCGTCCACCGTTCGGTGGACTGCCGCGCGCCGATCGAGGGTGAAGCACAGCGAGCCCTGACGTCAAGGGCGAGGAGACTCCGGGCGGGCGGCTCCCGCCTCTTCAAGCAAGGCTCGCCGGGCCGTATGGATAAGCTTCACCCCGAGTCCTGGCTTGCTCTCGAAGGCCCTGAGGAGTTCATTCTCCGGTGCCGCATCGGACCCGATGCGCAGCATGATCTCGACGGGCTGGTCACCGCTGCTTTGCAAACGCACAAGCAGGCCATCCTCCAACAATGAGGACACCCACCGCGCCGCGTCGCTGCGGAGCTTGACCTCCACGACGAACCGACCGGGATAGTGCGTCACGCTGGTGCTTTCTTCGCGCTTGCCTGAATTGACGAAACCGTCGAAAGCCGCGCTCAACCGATCGACAAAAGACCGCCTGTCCTTGAGCGCATAGGCTTGCAAGCGGTTTTCAGCATTGCGCAGGATCCTGTCGAAATCACGGTAGTGGTAGTACAAGAGCCATGATTCGCGAGGCGTCGCGACGGACTTTTCCTGCAAAGTCATGGACTCATGCGCGCCCGCTGCGTCGACATACCGGTCAAACTCTGGTGAACCCATGGGCGGAACGAGCGACGAAGACGAGTCCTGGGCGGCAACCCAGGAATCACGAATGGAAGCCTGCTTGATCGACGTTCCGGCGATCTTGCGCTCAATCTCATGCTTCTGACCCGATTGAAGCCCGTCTTCCAACCTGACGATCGCATCAACCAATCGCGCTTCGGACTCATCGCTTGCCAGCAAACGCTCCACAACGGCTTGCGCATCCTTCTGACCGCTTTCCGTGGACAAATCAAAGCCCCGCCCCTCGATTTCCTGAAGGGCGGCCGCCAATACTTTCGGGTCGATGCGGGTGACGAAGTTAGTCATGCGAGATAGGCACAATAGGCTGCTTCCAGGCTACCGCTGCCCTTCGAATGTACTGCAGAATGCAGCGGCCTGGACGTCGTCGAACAGGAAGTACTCGTCAGTACGATGCCGGAATCGCAGCGGGGTAACGGCGCCCGCCCCCTCGGGAAGCTGTTGCATGCCCAGACGCAGGTAGAACTGCTGGAGCCGGGGGCCGCCGTCGGGCGACGCATGCAGGATCAGCGAACCGCCATGGCCGTCATCCAACGCCAGTTGGATGGTGCAATCTATCAACACTCGGGCGACGTCCTGGAGTACGGGCATGTGCAAAACCTCCGTATACAGCTCTTTGGGAGCATCCGCCAGGAACCACGTGAAGGCCCGCCCCTCCTTGAGGCCGAATGCCGTCGTCTCGAGATTCGGGACCGCCGCCAGCATGCCGACCGGGACCGCCTTGTGTCTGGGGCCATCCACGACCACGCACAATGAGCGCACGCAACCCCAGCGCACAATGGGGCCCAGTAAATTGTATAAACCGGCGGTCGCCCTTATGCGAGGCCAGTTCCAATCCCAATCCGCCCGCACCCGGCCGTCCGGCGCGGATGTGCTCGATACATAGCTATTCTGAATGACGGGCTGAACCAGTCCATGCCAGAGCCGCGCTTCGTAAGAACGCATCTCGACAATGGAAACCGCATGGATTGAACTCCCCGAGCCACCAGCAGGCATCCCCAGAAGTTTGCGAATTGGATTGTGCAGCATTGCCATCCGAAATTGACGTCTTGCTCAGTTTTGCGAATGAAGCCTGCCTTCTTTCCCTTGCCCTTCGATCATGTGAATGGGTTGTTGCTGGAAACAAAGGCCAGGAGCATTCTGCCGCATCGTGTCCGCCACGGCATGGCCATGTGTGATATTCCCGTCACTTCGCCAGCGACCTCCCCTATCAGCCCCCCTCATCCGCCTCCACTCCCACCATCAACCGCAAGCATCGCAGGAACACCGGCCGCAGTTCCTGCGGCAGCGGCGCCAGCACTTGCGCCTCCACTTCCGCGTCGCGCGGCAGCACGCGCATCAGCAGGTCCAGGCCCGCCTCGGTGATCTCCAGCGCATAGGCGCGCGCATCCTCGGCCGAGCGCGTGCGCCGCACATAGCCCTTGGCCGTCATGCGGGCGATCATCTCGGCGAAGGAATTGCGGTCCAGCGCGATCAGTTCGGCGATGCGGCTTTGGGTGGCGCCGGGATGCTGGTGGACGGTGATCAACAGGGCCTTCTGCCGCGGCGTCAGGTCCTCGTCGGGAAAGGCCTGCGCGAACAGCGCCTCGGCCCGGAAATGCGCCCGCCGCAGCAGGTGCGACGCCACCTGGGTCAGATCGAAGTCCCGCAAGGCGCGGGACGAGGCCGGACGGCGGGCGGTCGGACGGGATGCGGTCATCGGGCTTTCCATGAAATAGGCCTGGCGATTGTAGGCAAGGCGGGCGGCGAAGGACTCGCCTCCAGGCTCCTGGGCCGCATCCGCGCGGCCGCTGCCGCCCTGGGCAAAACCCTGCGTTGACTTCGCCGGACGCGCCGCCTAAGATCCGCATAATAGTACGTATACGTAGTTTATTGCCAGAACCGACGCGACCTGTTCCACGGGAATCCCGATCATGACGATCCGCCAGCTACGCAACTACATCGACGGCCGTTTCGAAGACGGCGCCGCGACCTTCGACAAGCACAGTCCGGTCGATCACGCGTTGATCGCCCAGGTTCACGAGGCCAGCCGCGAGCAGGTCGACCGCGCCGTCGCCGCCGCCCGACGCGCCTTGCCGGCCTGGGCCGCCCTGCCGGTGGCCGCGCGCACCGATCACCTGCTGGCGCTGGCCGACGGCATCACCCGCCGCTTCGACGACTTCCTGCAGGCCGAGATCGGCGACACCGGCAAGCCGGTATCCTGGGCCAGCCAGATCGACATCCCGCGCGGGGCCGCGAACTTCCGCGCCTTCGCCGAGCTGGCGCGCACGCTGGACATGGAAAGCTACATGACCGACACGCCCGACGGCCGGCAGGCGCTGAACTACGCGTACCGCAAGCCGCTGGGCGCGGTCGGCGTGATCTCGCCGTGGAACCTGCCGCTGCTGCTGCTGACCTGGAAGGTGGCGCCGGCGCTGGCCTTCGGCAACACCGTCATCATGAAACCGTCGGAAGTCACGCCGTCCACCGCGACCCTGCTGGCCGAGGTCGCGCACGAAGCCGGCCTGCCGCCCGGCGTGCTGAACCTGACCCATGGCTTCGGCCCGGGTTCGGCGGGTGAATTCATCACCACGCATCCCGATATCGACGGCATCACCTTCACCGGCGAATCGGCCACCGGCGCGGCCATCATGCGCGCCGTGGCGCCGGGCGTGAAGCCCGTGTCGTTCGAATTGGGCGGCAAGAACGCGGCGCTGGTGTTCGCCGATGCCGACTTCGAGGCCGCCGTCGACGGCACCGCGCGCTCGGTCTTCGCCAACTGTGGCCAGGTCTGCCTGTGCACCGAGCGCGTCTATGTCGAGCGCCCGATCTACGAGCGCTTCGTCGCCGCGCTGGCCGAGCGCGCGCGGGCGCTGCGCATCGGCTGGCCTGGCGATCCGCAGACCGGCATGGGCCCGCTGGTCTCGCGCGAGCATCGCGACAAGGTGCTGGCGTATTTCGCGCTGGCGCGCGCGGAAGGCGCCACCGTGGTCACCGGCGGCGGCGTGCCCGCGTTCGGCGACGCCCGCGACGCCGGCGCCTACGTGGAACCGACCATCTGGACCGGCCTGCCCGAGACTGCGCGCTGCATCAAGGAAGAAGTGTTCGGCCCGGTCTGCCACGTGGCGCCGTTCGACACCGAGGAAGAAGCCATCCGCCTGGCCAACGACAGCCGCTACGGCCTGGCCGCCGCCGTCTGGACCCAGAACCTGACGCGCGGCCACCGCGTGGCGCAGGCGATGAAGGTGGGGCTGGCCTGGGTCAACTGCTGGTTCCTGCGCGACCTGCGCACGCCGTTCGGCGGCAGCGGCCTGTCCGGCATCGGCCGCGAGGGCGGCCGCCACTCGCTGCACTTCTACACCGAACCCACCAACGTCTGCATCAAGCTGTGAGGCCCCGTGCCTCCAAGGACACCGCCATGCCCCATTCCCCCGTCAGCGCCACCGTCGTCGCCGGCAAGGCCACGCCACGCGGCAAGTATCCGCACATCAAGCGTGCCGGCGATTTCCTGTTCGTCTCCGGCACCAGCTCGCGCCTGCCCGACAACCGCATCGCCGGCGCCGAGGTCGACGCCATGGGCACCGCCACGCTCGACATCCGCGCGCAGACCCGCGCCGTGATCGAGAACATCCGCGACATCCTGGCCAGCGCCGGCGCCGGCCTGGCCGACGTGGTCGAGATCAGTACTTTCCTGGTCAACATGAACGACTTCGGTGGCTACAATCAGGTCTACGGCGAGTTCTTCGACGCCGATGGGCCGGCGCGCACCACCGTGGCGGTCCATCAGCTGCCGCACCCGCAATTGCTGATTGAAATCAAGGCGGTCGCCTACAAGCCGCTGGCGCGCTAGCGGACAGGCGCGGCGATGGCGCCAGACCGCCTTCCGGCCCTTCCTTCGGAACAGGATCGCCGCCCCGGCCCGCAAGCCGGGACGGTCGCGCGCATGTCGAACTTCCGCATCACGCCCAACGCGCTCAGCCACAAGCTGAAGCTGCACCAGCTGCAGATCTTCGAACGCGTGCTGGCGCGCCGCTCGCTGTCGCGCGCCGCCAGCGAGATGCACCTGACCCAGCCCACCGTCACCAAGGCCATCCACGACCTGGAGGCCTTCTTCGGCGCGACGCTGTTCGAACGCTCCAACCGCGGCGTCACGCCGACCGAGCTGGCGCTGGTGCTGGGCCGACGCGTGCACGCCATGATGGCCGAGATCCGCTACATGGCCGACGACATCGACGCGGTGCTCGGCGGCGCCAGCGGCCACGTGGTGGTGGGCACGCTCATCGCGGCCTCGGCCAAGCTGCTGCCCGAGGCCATCGCGCGGCTGATGACCGAGCATCCCGGCATCCAGGTCACGGTGCGCGAGGGCCCGTCGGCGCAGCTGCTGCCGGCGCTGGCCACGGGCGACGTCGACATCGTGGTCGGCCGGCTGCCGGGCGCCGACATGGCCTCGATCTCGGGCGTGGCCGTCGACCATCACAAGCTGTACCGCGAAGACCTGTGCCTGGTGGCCGGCGCCAGCCATCCGCTGGCCGGGTCCGCGCGGGTGTCGCTGGCCGAGCTGGCGGACCACATCTGGATCCTGCCCGCCCCCACCTCGCCGCTGCGCGCCTCGATCGAGCGCAGCTTCTTCGACGCCGGCGTGCGCCTGCCCACGCGCCACGTCGAATCGCTGTCGCTGCTCACCAATATCGGCATCCTGATGCACAGCGACGCGCTGGCGCTGATGCCCTACGACGCCGCGGCCCAGTTCCTGGCCATGGGCGTCCTGGCGCGCCTGCCCACCGACGCCTTCGGCGCGTTCGGCGACGTCGGCTATTCGATCCGCGCCGACCGGCCCTTGACGCCGGCCTGTCTGCGGCTGGTCGACTACCTGAAGCGGGTCGCGGCGCAGCGCGACGCGAATCCGGACCCCGCCTGATCCGCCGCGCCGCATCCGGGTAAGCCCGTTCAGGGAAACCCCGCGATAGATAAGCCGCATATCCAACCGCGCAATTTCTATTGCACGGCAGCCGCCTTCCCCCCCTAGACTTCCAGTCATCGAAGTCCGCAAGCGCCACCGGAGTCCCCCATGCCCGCCTACGGCCCGCCCTTGAATTTCCAGCGCTGGATCCAGGATCACGCGCATCTGCTGCAGCCGCCCGTCGGCAACCAGCAGATCTGGCAGGACGCCGATTTCATCGTCACGGTGGTCGGCGGCCCCAACCTGCGCACCGACTACCACGACGATCCACTGGAAGAGTTCTTCTACCAGGTGCGCGGCAACGCCTGGCTGTCGCTGTGGATCGACGGCAAGCCCGAACGCGTCGACCTGAAGGAAGGCGACATCTTCCTGCTGCCGCCGCACGTGCGCCATTCGCCGCAGCGGCCCGAGACCGGCAGCGCCTGCCTGGTCATCGAGCGCCAGCGCCCGCCCGGGCTGCTGGACGGCTTCGAGTGGTACTGCCCGCAATGCGGCCATCTGGTGCACCGGGTCGAGGTGCAGCTCAAGAGCATCGTCACCGACCTGCCGCCGCTTTTCGAGGCCTTCTATTCCAACGAAGCGCGGCGCACCTGCCCCGGCTGCGGCGCGCTGCATCCCGGCAAGACGCAAGCGCCCGCCGCACAGGCGGCGCCCGCCTGACGCCCCACTCTTCCTTTCTTTCCCCATGACCCTGAAAATCGATATGCACGCGCACTTCTTCCCGCCCATCACGCGGCAGGAAGCGGCAGCGCTGGACCCGGTCGACGCGCCCTGGCTGCGGCGCGACGGCGACGGCTCGACCGGCCAGATCATGGCCGGCGACCGCCCGTTCCGCCCGGTCGACGCCACGCTGTGGGACCCCGCGCTGCGTGTGGCGCAGATGGACCGCCACGGCGTCGACCTGCAGATCCTGTGCGCCACGCCGGTGATGTTCGGCTATGCCTATCCGGCCCGGGCCGCGGCGGACTGGGCCGCGCGCATGAATGACCTGGCGCTGGAACACTGCGCCCATGCGCCCGGCCGCCTCAAGGCGCTGGCCCAGGTGCCGCTGCAGGACCTGGACCTGGCCTGCCGGGAAGCTTCGCGCGCCCGCGCCGCCGGCCACCTGGGCGTGCAGATCGGCAACCACGTCGGCCCGCGCGACCTGGACGACGACACGCTGGTGCGCTTCCTGGTGCATTGCGCGGACGAGGGCATCCCGGTGCTGGTGCATCCCTGGGACATGATGACCGACGGCCGCATGAAGCGCTGGATGCTGCCCTGGCTGGTGTCCATGCCCGCCGAGACCCAGCTCGGCATCCTGTCGCTGATCCTGTCCGGCGCCTTCGAGCGCATTCCGCGCAGCCTCAAGCTCTGCTTCGCCCATGGCGGCGGCAGCTTCGCCTTCCTGCTGGGCCGGGTCGACAACGCCTGGCGCCACCGCGACATCGTGCGCCAGGACTGCCCCCAGCTGCCTTCGTCCTACACCGACCGCTTCTATGTGGACAGCGCCGTGTTCGATCCGCGCTCGCTGCGCCTCCTGATCGACGTGATGGGCGAGGACCGCGTGCTGCTCGGCTCCGACTACCCCTATCCGCTGGGCGAGCAGGAAGTCGGCCGGCTGGTGTCCAACGCCGATCTGCTGCCCGCCGTGCAGCAGAAGATCCTGGCCGGCAATACGCAAACATTCTTCGGACTGGACCGCTGACGTCCCGCCGCCAACCATGACCGTGAGACACGGCAACGCAAGGGGATACACATGAAACGCATCTATCTGCTGGCCGCCGCCGCGGCCCTGGGACTGGCCCCGGGCGCCGCCGCCTGGGCCGAGGTCAAGATCGGCCTGCTGACCACGCTGACCGGCCCCGGCTCGGTGCTGGGGCAGGACCAGCTCGACGGCTTCATGCTGGCCGTCGAACAGGGCGGCGGCAAGCTGGGCGGCGTGCCGGTGCAGGTCATCAAGGAAGACGACCAGTTCAAGCCCGAGGTCGGCGTGCAGGCCGCGCGCAAGCTGGTGCAGAGCGACAAGGTGGCCATCATCACGGGCGTGGTGTATTCCAACGTGATGCTGGCCGTGGCGCGGCCGGTGACCGGCGCGGGCGTGTTCCTGGTGGGTTCGAACGCCGGCCCCACCAACCTGGCCGGCAAGGACTGTACGCCGTTCTTCTTCTCTACCTCGTGGAACAACACCCAGCGCCACGAAGGCAGCGGCGAGATGGCCAACCAGATGGGTTTCAAGAAGGTCTACCTGCTGGCGCCCAACTACCAGGCCGGCAAGGACGCCATGGCCGGCTTCAAGCGCTTCTTCAAGGGCGAGGTGGTCAACGAGGTGTTCACCCAGGTCAACCAGCCCGACTACTCGGTCGAGCTGGCCGCGCTGGCCGACGCCAAGCCCGACGCCGCCTATGTGTTCTTCCCCGGCGGCATGGGCGTGAACTTCGTCAAGCAATACCGCCAGGCCGGCCTGTTCGACAAGATCCCGCTGCTGTCGGTGGACACCATCGACGGCGCCACCCTGCCCGCCCTGCAGAAGGACGCGCTGGGCGCGGTCACCAACGTGCCGTATTCGCCCGACCTGGACAACGCCGCCAACAAGGCCTTCGCCGCCGCCTTCCGCCAGAAGTACGGCCGCGAACCGTCCAGCTACGCGGCCCAGTCCTGGGACGCGGCGCAGCTGATCGGCTCGGCGCTCAAGCGCACCGGCGGCAAGGTCGACGACAAGGACGCGCTGCGCAAGGCGCTGGAGGCGGCCGACTTCGCCTCGGTGCGCGGCGAATTCCGCTACCAGCCCAATCACTTCCCGGCGGCCGGTTTCTTCCGCGCCGACGTGGCGGCGGGCGCGGACGGCAGGATCGGCTTCGTCAACAAGGGGCCGATCTTCCCCGACCTGTCCAAGGTGTCCGACCAGTACGCCGCGCAATGCGCCATGAAATGACGCCGGCCTGCCGGGCAAGAACGAGGTAAGGCGCCATGTCCGCGACGCTGCTGCTGGTGCAGGCCCTGAACGGCCTGCAGCTGGGTATCCTGCTTTTCCTGCTGGCCGCCGGCCTGACGCTGGTGTTCGGCATCATGAACTTCATCAACCTGGCGCACGGCTCGCTGTACATGATGGGCGCCTTCATCGCGGCCACCGTGTTCCGCCACAGCGGCTCGTTCCTGCTGGCCGCCGCCGCGGTGGTGGCCGGCATGGCGCTGCTGGGGCTGCTGCTGGACCGCGTCGCGCTGGCGCGGCTCTATCCGCGCGAGCACCTGGACCAGGTGCTGGCCACCTTCGGCTTCATCCTGTTCTTCAACGAGCTGACGCGCATCATCTGGGGCCCGGCGCCCATCAGCATGGGGCTGCCGTCCTGGCTGTCCGGCACCATCGACCTGCTTGGCGTGACCTATCCGCTGTACCGCTTCCTCATCATCGTGGCGGGGCTGGCGGTGGCGGCCGGCTGCTACGCGCTGATCCACCGCACGCGGCTCGGCATGCTGATCCGCGCCGGCTCCACCGACCGCATGATGGTGGGCGCGCTGGGCGTGAACATCGCGCGGCTGAACACGCTGCTGTTCGTGCTGGGCGCGGTGCTGGCCGGCCTGGCGGGGCTGATGGCGGGCCCGATCCTGTCGGCGCAGACCGGCATGGGCGAGCCGATCCTGATCCTGACGCTGGTGGTGATCGTCATCGGCGGCATCGGCTCGGTGCGCGGCGCCTTCCTGGCGGCGCTGATGGTGGGCCTGGTCGACACGCTGGGCCGCGCGCTGCTGCCGGCCCTGCTGCGCGCGGCGCTGCCGCCGGCGGCCGCCAACGCGGCGGGCCCGGCGATCGCCTCGATGCTGATCTACATCGTCATGGCGCTGGTGCTGGCATTGCGGCCGCAGGGCCTGTTCCCGGTGCGGCACGGATAAGGAGACCCCGGCATGCTTCGATTCTCTCCCCGCGCGCTGGCCGCCGGCTCGCTGCTGCTGGTGCTGGCGCTGGTGCCGCTGTATGCGCAATGGCAGGGCGAACCCTTCCTGCTGGCGCTGTTCGGCC
Source organism: Achromobacter sp. Marseille-Q0513 (assembly GCF_018195695.1). NCBI lineage: Bacteria > Pseudomonadati > Pseudomonadota > Betaproteobacteria > Burkholderiales > Alcaligenaceae > Achromobacter > Achromobacter sp. Marseille-Q0513. Next base: position 51,836 of record NZ_JAGTJY010000008.1, read on the forward strand.
GGGTGCTGGTGTACGGCATCGCCGCGCTGGCCCTGAACCTGCTGCTCGGCTACGGCGGCATGGTCAGCTTCGGCCACGCGCTGTACCTGGGCCTGGGCGCCTACGCCGTGGGCGTGCTGAGCCACCATGGCATCGAGAATGGCTGGCTGCACCTGGCGGCCGCGCTCGGCGCCTGCGCCCTGGTCGGCCTGGTCAGCGGCTACGTGGCGCTGCGCACCTCCGGCATCGCCTTCATCATGATCACGCTGGCTTTCGCGCAGATGTTCTATTTCCTGGCCACCGGGCTGGAAGGCTACGGCGGCGACGACGGCATGTCGCTGTTCGCCGGCAGCGACTTCGGCCTGTTCCGGCTCGACACGCCGCTGGCGCTGTACGGCGCGGCGTTCGGCGTGCTGCTGCTGGCGCTGGCCGCGCTGCACCGGCTGGTCCACGCCCCCTTCGGCATGGCGCTGCGCGGCTGCCAGGCCAATGAGCGGCGCATGCGCGCGCTGGGCTACGCCACGCTGCGCTACCGGCTGGCGGCCTATGTGCTGTCGGCCATGCTGTGCGGCGTGGCGGGCGTGCTGCTGGCCAACCTGACGCTGTATGTCTCGCCCTCGTACCTGGCCTGGACCACCTCCGGCGAGCTGATCGTGATGGTGGCGCTGGGCGGCATGGGCACGCTGTTCGGGCCCGTCGCCGGCGCCCTGGCCTTCCTGCTGCTGGAGGAAGGGCTCAAGCTGCTGACCGACCACTGGATGTTGGCGATGGGCCTGCTGATCGTGGGCGTGGTGCTGCTGTCGCGGCGCGGCCTGTACGGCGCGCTGCCGGAAACGCCCTGGCGTCCGGCCGCCGCGCGCGCCCTGCCCTGCCCCACCGGAGAACCGCGATGAGCGCGCTGCGCGTCGAACACCTGCTCAAGCGCTACGGCGGCCTGACCGTCACGGACGACCTGTCGCTGGAGGTGCGCCCGGGCGAGCTGCACGCCGTGATCGGCCCCAACGGCGCGGGCAAGACCACGCTGATCGGCCAGCTCAGCGGCGAGCTGCGGCCGGACGGCGGCCGGGTGCTGCTGGACGGCGTGGACGTAACCCGCATGCCCATCGAACGGCGCGTGCGGCGCGGGCTGGCGCGCTCGTACCAGATCACCTCGGTGTTCAAGCCCTTCACCGCGCTGGAGAACGTGGCCATGGCGGTGCAGGCGCGGCGCGGCCACAGCTTCCGCTTCTGGCGACCGGCGCACTCGACGCCGGCGCTTCGGGAGCCCGCGCTCGCGGCGCTGGAACTGGCCGGCCTGGGCCGCCGCGCCGATGTGCCGGCCGGCGCGCTGGCGCATGGCGAGCTGCGCCAGCTGGAGCTGGCCATGGTGCTGGCCTGCCGCCCGACCCTGCTGCTGCTGGATGAACCCATGGCGGGCATGAGCCAGCACGAATCCGAGGCCATGACCGCGCTGCTGCAAGGGCTGCGCCGGCAATACAGCATCCTGCTGGTGGAGCACGACATGCAGGCGGTGTTCGCCCTGTCGGACCGCGTCACCGTGCTGGTGTACGGCCGCGTCCTGGCCTGCGGCAGCGCGGACGAGATCCGCAACGATCCCCAGGTGCGTGAATGCTATCTGGGCAGCGAACGCCGGCGCGCGGACCGGCGCCCGCAGGGAGTCGCGGCATGAGCGCGCTGCTGTCGCTGCGCGGCGTCACCGCGCACTATGGCGCCAGCCAGGCGCTGTTCGGGGTCGACCTGGAGATCGGGGCCGGCGAATTCGTTTCGCTGCTGGGCCGCAACGGCATGGGCAAGTCCACCACGGTCAAGGCCATCATGGGCCTGAACCGCGCCAGCCGGGGCGAGATCCGCTTTGGCGGGCGCGACATCGGCGCGCTGCCGGCCTACCAGGTGGCGCAGTGCGGCATCGGCCTGGTGCCCGAGGGCCGGCACATTTTCCCCAATCTGTCGGTGCGCGAGAACCTGGTCGCCACCGCGCACAACCGCCAGCGGCTGGCGCAGCCCTGGACGCTGGAACGCGTCTACGCGCTGTTCCCCCGGCTGGCCGAACGCGCCCGCCACCTGGGCAGCCACCTGTCCGGCGGCGAGCAACAGATGCTGGCCATCGGCCGCGCGCTGCTGACCAATCCGCGCCTGCTGATCCTGGACGAAGCCACCGAGGGCCTGGCGCCGGTGGTGCGCGAGGAAATCTGGCGGGCGCTGGATGGCCTGAAGCGCACGGGGCTGGCGGTGCTGTGCATCGACAAGAACCTCGAACCGCTGCTGGCGGCGGCCGACCGCCACGCCATCATCGAAACCGGCCGGGTGGCCTGGAGCGGCGATTCGCAGTCCTTCATCGACGACGAGGCGCGCCTGCTGCGCTATCTTTCGGTATAGTTCGCGGCCCGAGGGTACGCGTTTCCGGCCCGATCCACCCATATATCCCTACAAATGCGTGGGTCTTGATAAAGCACAAGATCTAGTCAGACCAAACCAGTGATACACTACCTATAGTGTTGTCACTCCAGCCGCCTCGATAGCCCCGCCGCCGTCCGGCACGGGCTTCCGAGCGACGGCACGTGCCCCGCCAGCCCTGGCGGTCGGCCCCAATCTCGAACCCGAACATTCTGATCACTCGGAAGGACGTCGCTCGTCCTTTCCCAGCCGCAGGAGCTATGCAGTCCGCCATGGAAAAACAAGCAGCAATGATGGTCACCAAGCGTGATGGGCGTATGGAGCCCATCGATCTGGACAAGATCCACCGCGTCATCGACTGGGCCGCCAACGGCCTGGAGAACGTCTCGGTGTCGCAAGTGGAAATGCGTTCGCATATCCAGTTCTACGACGGCATCCGCACCGACGCCATCCACGAGACCATCATCAAGTCCGCCGCGGACCTGATCTCCGAGGAAACGCCCAACTATCAGTACCTGGCCGCGCGCCTGGCGATCTTCCACCTGCGCAAGATCGCCTACGGCCAGTTCGAGCCCCCGCACCTGTACGACCACGTGCGCAACCTGACCGAACAGGGCAAGTACGACGCGCACCTGCTGGCCGACTACAGCCGCGAAGAATTCGACGAGCTGAACGGCTACATCAACCACTGGCGCGACATGAACTTCGCCTACGCCGCGGTCAAGCAGATGGAAGGCAAGTACCTGATCCAGAACCGCGTCACCAAGCGCATCTACGAAAGCCCGCAGTTCCTGTACCTGCTGGTGGCGATGTGCCTGTTCGCGAAGTACCCGGCGCAGACGCGCCTGGGCTACGTCAAGCGCTTCTACGACGCGGTGTCGCGCTTCAAGATCTCGTTGCCCACGCCCATCATGGCGGGCGTGCGCACGCCGATGCGCCAGTTCAGCTCCTGCGTGCTGATCGAATGCGACGACGATCTGGACAGCGTCAACGCCACCACCAGCGCCATCGTCAAGTACGTGTCGCAGCGCGCCGGCATCGGCATCAACGGCGGCCGCATCCGCGCCCTGGGCAGCGAGATCCGCGGCGGCGAAGCCCTGCACACCGGCTGCCTGCCCTTCTTCAAGATGTTCCAGGCGGCGGTCAAGTCGTGCTCGCAAGGCGGCGTGCGCGGCGGCGCGGCCACCCTGTTCTACCCGCTGTGGCACCTGGAAGTCGAATCGCTGCTGGTGCTCAAGAACAACCGCGGCGTCGAGGAAAACCGCATCCGTCACCTGGACTACGGCGTGCAGGTCAACCGCCTGCTGTACCAGCGCCTGATCAAGTCGCAGGACATCACGCTGTTCTCGCCGCACGACACCCCGGGCCTGTACGAAGCCTTCTTCGCCGACCAGGACGAGTTCGAGCGCCTGTACCTGCAATACGAGCAGGATCCCGCCATCCGCAAGCGCAGCCTGCCGGCCGTGGAACTGTTCTCGCTGATGATGCAGGAGCGCGCCAGCACCGGCCGCATCTACATCCAGAACGTCGACCACTGCAACACGCACAGCCCGTTCGATCCCCAGGTCGCGCCGGTGCGCCAGTCGAACCTGTGCATGGAAATCGCGCTGCCGACCAAGGCGCTGAGCGATGTCAACGGCCCGGACGGCGAAATCGCGCTGTGCACGCTGTCGGCCTTCAACCTGGGCGCGCTGGAAACGCTGGACGAACTGGAAGGCCTGGCCGACCTGGCCGTGCGCGCGCTCGACGCACTGCTCGACTACCAGGGCTACCCGATCCCGGCGGCGCGCGCCGCCACCATGAAGCGCCGCCCGCTGGGCGTGGGCGTGATCAACTACGCCTACTACCTGGCCAAGCACGGCACGCGTTATTCCGAACCGGCCGCGCTGGGCCTGACGCACCGCACCTTCGAAGCCATCCAGTACTACCTGCTGAAGGCCTCGTCGCAGCTGGCGCGCGAGTTCGGCCCCTGCTCGGGTTTCAATGAAACCACGTACAGCGCCGGCGTGCTGCCGATCGACAGCTACAAGAAGGACGTGGACGGCATCTGCGCCGAACCGCTGCGCCTGGACTGGGAAGCGCTGCGCGCCGACATCCGCGAGCACGGCCTGCGCAACTCCACGCTGACGGCGCTGATGCCCTCGGAAACGTCCAGCCAGATCGCCAACGCCACCAACGGCATCGAGCCGCCGCGCGGCCTGGTGTCGGTCAAGCAGTCCAAGGACGGCATCCTGCGCCAGGTGGTGCCGGAATTCGAGCGCCTGAAGGACAAGTACGAACTGCTGTGGCAGATGTCCGGCAACGAGTCCTACCTGAAGCTGGTCGGCATCATGCAGAAGTTCGTCGACCAGTCGATCTCGGCCAACACCAACTACGACCCGCAGCGCTACGAAGGCGGCCGCGTGCCGATGAAGCAGCTGCTCAAGGATCTGCTGCTGGCCTACAAGTACGGCCTGAAGACCCTGTACTACCACAACACCCGCGACGGCGCCGACGATGCGCACGGCGAAGTGCAGGACGACGGCTGCGCCGGCGGCGCCTGCAAGATCTGACGAACACACCCGCATCATGGCTTACAGCATTTTTTCCCAGACCAGCAACAACCCGTTGACCGAGCCGATGTTCTTCGGCCAGCCGGTCAACGTCGCGCGCTACGACCAGCAGAAATACGCGATCTTCGAGAAGCTGATCGAGAAGCAGCTGTCGTTCTTCTGGCGGCCCGAAGAGGTCGACATCTCGCAGGACCGCCTGGACTACCAGAGCCTGCCCGAGCACGAAAAGCACATCTTCATCAGCAACCTGAAGTACCAGACGCTGCTGGACTCCATCCAGGGCCGCAGCCCCAACGTCGCCTTCCTGCCGCTGGTGTCGCTGCCCGAGCTGGAGACCTGGATCGAGACCTGGGCGTTCTCGGAGACGATCCACTCGCGCTCGTACACGCACATCATCCGCAACATCGTCCCCGATCCCTCGGTGATCTTCGACGACATCGTCAGCAACGAGAACATCCGGCTGCGCGCGGCCGACATCGCCTCGTACTACGACGACCTGATCGGCCCGTCCATGCTGTACGCGCAGCTGGGCGTGGGCGAGCACGTCATCAATGGCAAGACGCATCGCATCTCGGAATACGAGCTGAAGAAGAAGACGTATCTGTGCCTGATGAGCGTGAACATCCTGGAAGCCATCCGCTTCTACGTCAGCTTCGCCTGCTCGTTCGCCTTCGCGGAACGCAAGCTGATGGAAGGCAACGCCAAGATCATCCGCCTGATCGCCCGCGACGAGGCGCTGCACCTGACCGGCACGCAGCACCTGCTGAACATCATGCGCTCGGGCCAGGACGACCCGGACTTCGCCAAGATCGCGCGCGAGACCGAGCAGGAATGCTTCGAGATGTTCAAGCGCGCCGCCACCCAGGAAAAGCTCTGGGCCGAGTACCTGTTCCGCGACGGCTCCATGATCGGCCTGAACAAGGACATCCTGAGCCAGTACGTCGAGTACATCACCAACCTGCGCATGACGGCCGTGGGCCTGGCGCCGGCCTTCGCCCAGGTCAAGCACAACCCGATCCCGTGGATCAACACCTGGCTGTCCTCGGACACCGTGCAGGTCGCGCCGCAGGAAGTGGAACTGAGCTCCTACCTGGTCGGCCAGATCGACGCCCAGGTATCGCCCGACGACCTGAGCGACATCGAGCTGTGACGACCGTCTCCACGTCCGACGCCACGTTCCGCCTGCAAGAGGGCGAGACGCTGCTGGAGGGCCTGGAGCGCACCGGGCACGATGTCGAGTACCAGTGCCGCAGCGGCTACTGCGGCACCTGCCGGCTGAAGCTGGAGGCCGGCAAGGTGTCGTACACCACGGCGCCGCTGGCCTTCGTCGGGCCGGGCGAGGTGCTGCCCTGCTGCTGCAGGCCCGACGGCCCCGTCGCCGTCGCGTGCTGGCTGCGGCAGGCGGACGAGGCGCTCACCTCTCCCTGACAATTGAAGATTCATAACTCCCTGACTATAATTCAAATCAATAACCAGCGAGCTATGAATTGGAACCAGACGCCAACGATCTATTCGCCGCATTGGGCGACCCCACCCGCCGGGCGATTTTCCAGCGGCTTTCCCATGAAGGCGAGCAGACCGTCGGCCGCTTGACGGCGCACGCCGGCATCTCACAGCCGGCGGTGTCCAAGCACCTGGCCGTGCTGCGCCGCGCCGGGCTGGTGGACGACCGGCGCGAGGGACGGGAAACCCACTACCGGATCCGGGCGCAGGGGCTCGCGCCCCTGATCGACTGGCTCGGCGTCTATGGCATCTTCTGGCGGGATCGACTCGACGCCTTGTCCGATCTGCTGGACAGGATGGACGAATGATGCCGGCGCCGGAGTCGCACAGCCTGATCGTGGAACGCCGCCTGCGCCATGCTCCCGAGAAAGTCTGGCGCGCGCTGACGCAGTCGTGGCTGATCGATGAGTGGCTGATGTCCAACGACTTCGTGCCCGAGGTCGGCCGCCGCTTCACGCTGCGCGCGCCGGCGCCCCTGCCGGAATGGAGCGGCGTCACGCACTGCCAGGTGATCACGGTGGAGCCTGCCCGGCTGCTGGCCTATCGCTGGGGCGATGGAACGGAATCGGCCAGCGGCCTCAAGACCATCGTCACCTGGACGCTGACGCCGCAAGAAGGCGGCACCCTGCTGCGCATGGAGCAGTCCGGCTTCCCGTCCACGACCGCGCTCAGCTACCAGCGCCTGGACCGGAGCTGGCCCGGATTCCTGGACAAACTGGACCAGATCGCCGGCTTGTCCGGCGACTAGCGCCAGCCGCCCCCCACGTTCTCGTTTCACTCCCAGGACGCCGGCTGGATAGCCGGCGCCCAGGGCGGTGCTTGCCTTGCGCAAGCGACAGACAGGCTCAGGCCGCACTCCTTCAAGGACCTCTCACAAATGCCCACCGTTCGAATCGCGATCGTCTATCACAGCACCTACGGCCATACCGCCAGGCAGGCACAGGCCGTATGCGCCGGCGTGGAGCAGGTGCCGGGCGCGCAAGCGCTGCTCATGACCACCGATGAAGCCCAGACCCGCTGGGATGAGCTGAACCTCGTCGACGGCATCATCTTTGGCTCGCCCACCTACATGGCCGGGGTCTCCGCGGCCTTCAAGACGTTCCAGGAAGCCAGCTCGCACGCTGTGCTGGCCCAGGGCCGCGCATGGCAGGACAAGCTCGCCGCGGGATTCACGAACTCGGGCGCCCTGGCCGGCGACAAGCTCGCCAGCCTGATGCAGATCGCGCTGCTGGCCGCCCAGCACGGCATGCACTGGGTCAATGTGGCCCTGCCGCCGACGAACAACTCCAGCCAGGGCTCGGACCAGGAACTGAACCGCCTGGGGTTCTGGCTGGGGGCCGCCGCGCAATCCAACGTGGATCAGTCGGCGGACGTCGTGCCGCCCGAATCGGATCTCGCCACCGCCCGGCACCTGGGCCAGCGCGTCGCCGCGCTGGCCATGCAGCTGGCGCGCGGCAAGGCCAGCCTGGGCATAGCCGCATAACAACGGACGGCGCCGGGAATCGAAGCCTCCGGCATCAGCGACTCTGTCATGATGACGCCACTTCACACCAACGGAGACACACATGACCGACCCGCGCCTCGCCCGCATGGTGCCCGAGCTGCTGGTGAGCGACCTGTCGCGCAGCCTGGCGTTCTGGATGGACCTGTGCGGCTTTGACATCGTCTACCAGCGCGAAGACGAAGGCTTCGTCTACCTGGACCTGGACGGCGCGCAATTCATGCTGGAAGAAGTGCGCGGCGACGACAACTGGATCACCGCGCCGCTGGAAGCGCCGCGCGGCCGCGGCATCAATTTCGAGATCACGGTGCGGGCGGTCGAACCGCTGCTGGAGCGCCTGGCCGCCGCCGGCTGGCCGCTGTATCTGGCCCGGCAGGAACGCTGGTACCGCAGCAATGCCATCGAAATCGGCGTGAGCCAGTTCCTGGTGCAGGATCCCGACGGCTACCTGCTGCGCTTCTCGGAGCCGCTCGGCGAGCGGCCGGCGCAAGGGTCCGCCCACGGCACGGACCGATAGCGGCCGCCGGGACTAACGGCGGCCCGCGCGGCGCCGCCCCCCCCTCAGAAGCCTTGCGCCAGCGCCTTGGCGGTGTCGCTGGCCGACTTGCCCTGATTGACCGCGTCGGTCAGTTCCGTCACGAACCAGGGCAGCACCAGCTTGGTGCCGCTATCCGACAGCCCGATGCGCAGGCCTTCCGGCGAGGCGGCCGGCGCGGCCGTGCCCTGAGGCGCGCTGTCGCTCTGCACCACGACGGGCTTGGGTCCGGCCGGCGGGACCTCGGGCGCGACGGGCGCGGCCGAGACGGCGGCCGTGGCGCAGAGCAGCGCGGCGGCGACAAGGGTCTGCATACGATGAAGGGTCGGCATGATGGGCATCCTCTGTAGGCGGGAGAAGTCGGCCGCGACCGCCCGCGTTCCCGCGCGCGCCTCGGCCATGACTGAGCGCATTGTGCGTCCGGCCCCGGCGCATTTGTGCGGCAGACTTGTGTTCATCTGTGAAGATCTGTGGGGCGCGGCGGCGTCGGCTCGCCGCCGCCTTTTTCCAAGCCTGGGCTTGGCATGGTCCGGCGCGCGGGCCGGCGCCGCCCTTGCGGCCCATCCAATACTCCGATAAAACCTGTCCCTATCATCAACACGGAAGCAATCGTGCGCGCCTGGACCCGTTCCGCCCTCTTTCACTGCCTGTCGCTGTTCCTCCTCGTCCTGGGCCTGAACCTCGCCACGACCGCCTCCGCCGCCCTGCCCGGCCCCCTGGGTGCGCTGACCGGAGCCAGCGCCGACAAGCCGGTCGATAACGCGCAGCTGAAACAATCGCTCGACCAGGTCATCCAGACGCTGGAGAACGACAAGGCGCGCACGGACCTGCTGAACCGCCTGAAGCAATTGCGCGACGCCACCAAGCAGGATACGCAGACCGCCCAGGGCGGCATCCTCGCCTTCATCCGCGAAGCCGCCGAAGGCCTGGAAAAACGGCTCGACGGCCCCAACAGCCCGGTGGCCCGATGGACCACGCTGTACCGGCAGGCGCGGACCGAGATCACCGCCGGCCTGCCCGCCTGGCGCGAATGGCCGTCGCTGATCCGGGACTTCCTGGTGGTCTCGGCGATCTGGGCGGGCCTGGCGCTGGCGCTGCGCTGGATCGCCCGGCGCCTGGGACGCCGCGGCAAGGCCGCCGAGACGCCGCGCAGCCGCTCGCAGCCCAGGCAACTGCTGTGGATGGCCGCCGTGCAGCTGGCGCCCTGGGCCATCGCCTTCGTGATCACGCTGTATCTGTCCGTCGCCATGCCCGATTCCGTGGGCCAGCTCGGCGCGCTGGTGCTGGCCTACGTGCTGCTGGCCGGCGCGCTGTTCTCGTCGCTGTCGCTGGTCTGCCTGACGCTGCTGGACGGTCCGCACCGCAGCCGGGCGCTGGACATCCTGCACCGGCGCGCGCCGCTGCCGCTGTGGCTGATCGGCAGCCTGGCCGCGCTGGGCGACTCGCTGCACGACCCGGAGATCATGAGCGTGTTCGGACCCGGCGTCTCGCAATTCGCCGGCCTGCTGGCCAACGTGACGGCGGCGCTCCTGAGCGCGCTGTTCGTGCTGCGGTTCCGCCGCCCCATCGCCCACCTGATCCGCAACCAGCCGCGCGAGCGCCGCGCCAACCGCCGCGGCCTGCAGGAGCTGCTGCGGCTGATCGGACCGCTGTGGTTCGTGCCGTTCCTGCTCCTGGTCGGCATCTCGCTGATCAGCACGGTGGCGGCCGCCGACGACAGCGGCCAGGTCATGCGCCGGGCGCTGCTGTGCGCGCTGGTGGCGATCGTGGGCATGGCGGTGAGCGGCGTCATCCGCCGCGCCTACCTGCGCGGCGCCCGCGACGGCAACCGGCGCACGGCCTACCTGGGACAGCTCAGGTACTTCGGCTATACCCTGCTCTATATCGCCAACCTGTTGCTGTTCGTGGAAATCGGCCTGCGCATGCTGGACATGTCGCTGGCCGGCCTGATGGAAGGCGGCTCGCAATTCGGCCCGCGCGCCGCCAGCTTCATCGGGACCATGCTGGTGGCCTGGCTGATCTGGATCCTGACCGACACCGCGCTGCAGCACGCCCTGGGCACCGGCGGCAAGAACCGCGCCAACGTCCGCGCGCTGACCATGCTGCCGCTGATCCGCAACACCATCATGGCGACCATCGCCGTGATCGCCATCATCGTGGCGCTGGCCAACATGGGCATGAACGTCACGCCGCTGCTGGCCGGCGCCGGCGTCATCGGCCTGGCCATCGGCTTCGGCGCGCAGTCGCTGGTCACGGACCTGATCACGGGCCTGTTCATCATCATCGAGAATTCCCTGTCCATCGACGACTACGTGGACGTGGGCAACCACCTGGGCACGGTCGAGGGGCTGACCATCCGCACCGTGCGCCTGCGCGACCTGGACGGCGTGGTGCACACGATTCCGTTCAGCCAGATCAAGACCATCAAGAATTACTCGCGCGAGTTCGGCTACGCCATGTTCCGCTGGCCGGTGCCGGCCACCATGCCCATCGACGACGCCGTGACGCTGGTCCGCGAGGTGGCGGCGGAGCTGCGCGGCGACCCCGCGATCTATCCCTTCATGTGGTCGCCCATGGAACTGCAGGGCGTGGAGAGCTTCGACAACGGCCAGGCCGTGCTGCGCTTCCGCTTCAAGACCGCGCCGTTGCGGCAATGGGAAGTGCAGCGCGCCTTCAACCTGCGGCTGCGCCGCCGGCTGGACCATGCCGGCCTGGAACCGTCGATGCCGCGCCTGAACGTGCAGCTGTCGCGCATGCGCCAGTCCCGCAATTCCGAACGGGACGAGGCGTCGGACAAGCCGGCGTGACGCCCCGGGCTCAGCCGCCCTCGATCTCCGGCACGAACAGATAGCCCTCGCCCCGGATCGTCTTGATGCGGGACGAGGCATGCCAGTCCGCTTCCAGCTTGCGGCGCAGCCGGCTCACCCAGGCGTCGATGTTGCTGCGCTGGTCGGAATTGCTGATGCCGCGCAGCCGCTGCATCAGCGCTTGCCGCGACAGCACCCGGCCCGCGTCGCTCGCCAGCGCCCAGAGCACTTCGAATTCCATCGTGGTCAGGGCCACCTCCGCGCCGCGCTGCCAGGCCAGGCGTTGCTCGCAGTCGATGACCAGTTCGCCGAATGCCAGCCGATGCGGCGCCAGCGGCGACAGATTGCGCCGACGCAACAGCGCGCGTATCCGCGCCAGCAGCACATGCGGCGACACGGGCCTCACCACATAGTCGTCGGCGCCGGCGTCCAGTGCCTGGACTTGCGCCTGGCCGTTGCGGATGTCGGAGAGCATCAGGATCGGCGCCGCCGAGATGGCGCGCAGATCGCGGCAGACCCGCAGCCCATCGCGGCCGGGCGGCGACGCGTCCAGCACCACGATCTCGGCGCGATGCCGACGAAACGCCTGGACCGCCAGATCGCCGCGACTGACCTGCGCCGGGTCGAAATCGTGCTGCGCGAGAAACGCCGCCATCAGGTCGGACTGCGTCAGGTCGCCGGCGATGAGCAGGATCTTGGCCATGGGAGAGTCCGTCGTCAGCGCAGGGCGCCGGCCGCCGGCGGGTCGAGCTGCCGCTTGAGCGCGACGCTGGATCCGGCGTCATAGCCGGGCCACGGCGCGAAGACCTCGCGATAGTGCCGCCCCAGCAGCACCGAAGTGGGGCACCGGTACTCGGCGGTATCCGCATCCAGGCGCACCAGCAGCACATCGCCGACGCAGGCCTGCTCCTCGCCAACCAGGGCGGGCGCGACCTTGCGCGTGGCGGTCGGATCGCGGAAGAAATTCACATGGTCCACGACGGCCAGGCAGACATAGACGCCGGCGATCGCCGCCAGCCACAGGCGCCCCGTTCCCCGCGCAGCGCGGCCGCGCTCGCCTTCCGGCGCGGCCTGGCGCCGCCGCGAGGCGGCCAGAAGCAGGACGCTCAGCGCGCCGGCAACGAAATAGGCCAGGGGCGCCCGGTTTCCCGTATCCGGGGTCAGCCCGCCCCAGGCCGGCGGCCCGATCACCTCGGCGCCGAGCAGCAGGCCCGACAGGGCCGCCGCGCCCGCCAGCGCATGGCCGACTCCCAGGCATATCGAGCGGCGGTCCAGGCGCCCGCCCACGTGGCGCACGACGGCCGCGATGTTCGCGTAGATCAGCAGGTAGCTTGCGGTCAGGAACAACATGTCAGCGCGACGCCGTGCCCGGCGCCGTCCTGGCGCCGCCAAAGAATGTGCGTTTCACGACCGGCTTGCGCCGTCCCGCGCCATGGGCGGGCTGCGCCGCATCGTCGGCCGGATCCGGCCGTGTGATCAGCGCATGCAGAACCCGCAGCGAACGCGCGTGCCGGGGCCTCGCGGCCACGCCGTCGCGGTAGGGCGTGGCCACGCAGCTGGCGGCCGTCCCCAGCCACCACGCGGCCAGCAGCCGGGCGCACTCGTGGCCGTCCAGACCCTGGCGCAGTTCGCCCGCCGCCTCGGCCCGCCGCAACAGCGCGCGCAGCAGGCGGAACTCCCGCAGCCCCAGTGCCAGCGTCTCGCGACGTATGCCCGCGTAGTCGTCGGCATAGTCATAGGCCCAGGCCAGGATGCCGAAGACGTTCCTGGCATGCGGGTCGCCCTGCAACGCATCCATCCAGCGCTGCGCGCAAGCCAGCAGCGCGGGGATGACGGGCTCCTGCGCCAGCGCGAGCCGCCGCAGGTCCTGGAGCAGCGGCAGACGCCCCCGCGCCAGGACCGCCCTGAGCAGTTCGGCCTTGCCACGGAAGTGATAGCTCGCCGCGCCGCGCGACCAGCCGGCCTGCGCCGCGATCGATTCCACGGAGGCGTGGGCGCCGCCCCGCTGGCGGAAGCCGCTTTCGGCGGCATCGAGCACCGCGTCGCGCGTCGCGCCGGCTTCGCCCTGCTTGCGTCTGGCCATCAGCGGCTCCCTTGTCTCAAGGCCGAATCGCGGCCTGCGCCACCGTGTCGTCCTTCCCGCCGCGCCAGCCGCCGCCCAGGGCGCGGAACAGCGAGGCCAGCGCGGCCTGGCGTTCGGTGCGGACCTCGATCAGCGCGATCTGATTGGCGAAATCGCTGCGCTGCGCGTCCAGGTAGCGCAGATAGCTGTCCACGCCGCCGCGATAGCGCGCTTCGGACAGGGCCAGCGCCGCCTGGCTGCTGGCGGCCTGCGCGCGCTGCGCGTCTTCCTGCCGGCGCAGCGTGTCGGTGGCCGCCAGCGCGTCCATGACTTCGCGGAACGCGGTCTGGATGGACTGCTCGTACTCGGCCACCGCCATGTCCTTGCGCAGCTTGGCCAGGTCCAGATTGGCCAGGTTGCGGCCGGCATCGAAGATCGGCAGCGTGACCTGCGGCGCGAAGGACCAGGCGCGCTGGCCGCCCTTGAACAGGTCCGACAGGTCCGAGCTGGCGCTGCCGAACATGCCGGTCAGCGAAATGCGCGGGAAGAAGGCCGCGCGCGCGGCGCCGATATCGGCGTTGCGCGCCTTCAGGCGATGCTCGGCGGCCAGGATGTCCGGCCGGTTGGCCAGCATCTCGGACGGCGTTCCCGCCGCCAGCTGCTGCACCAGCATGGGCGCGTCGCCAGCGTGCGGCGCCAGGTACGGGCTCATGTCGCTGACGCCGGCC